>CAJCCX010000034.1 GCA_903961015.1 uncultured bacterium | reverse complement strand
TTTTGCGTGGATTCAAAGTATTCAAGAGCAAACCGTTGCAGGAAATGGAGGAAATCGTACTTCTGCCACTCAATCGATCGAAGATCAATTTGGCATGAATATGGAGCAGTATCTGAAGGAAAAGCGAGACGAAGCGCTTGCTTCGGATCTTCTGCGGCGTCGCGTTGAACCTCGCACGATCGTCAGTTGGCGCGATGTAGAGCGACAATATTCCATGCTCGAAAAGGAATTTAATCCTGAGCCTCGGATCACTATCGGCCGCATTCGACTTCAAGTGTCTGATCAATTGGAAATTCAAAATGTGCAGGAACGTTTTAAGCGTGGGGAAACATTTGCGCAGGTCGCAACCGCATTGAATGTTCCAGACGGGGGAAAATGGCAACAATATCCTTTGCCGAAGAATGGACTCGCAGGTCTCGAATTGGCCGACGACATTAAGAAAATTCTCTTGGCAGTGGAAAATGGACAGGTGACAGAAGAACTGCGCAAGGGATCTACGGCAACGTGGTATTGCGTGACGAATGTGCAACAGCAGGCAACGAGGTCGATTTTCGAGTCTGCTCTGCAGAGGTCAATTCGACGCGGTTTGAAAGAACAACGAGGGGCATACGAGCGAAATCGATATCTCGCATCACTGCGTGATCGGTGGGTGACGAATGACATCGATCAGATGACCAAGCGACTGATCGTGATCGCTTGGGAACGTTATCTGCCGAAGGAGTGATTGGTTTTTCTTTGAAAGGGTCAAGAACCCATAACTGCGTTCTCAAACCAGCGAATGCACGGGGGAGAATCGCCTGAAAGATTTATTGCGATGACATCAATACGCAGAGGCGAGCTGAGATTTCCTCGGCGGGCGAGAGTTCGAGCAAGTCGAATCAGGCTGCGTTGCTTCGATGCATCGACACGCTCTTCGGGCCACGCATCGGCGCATGATCGTGTCTTGACTTCGACGATGACCAAGGTGCTTCCATCTGGTGAGCGCATGACAAGGTCTGCCTCGTCGGATCCGACGCGAAGGTTTTGCGCGCAAAGTTCGTATCCATGGCGCTCAAGAAATACGCGCGCCGCATTTTCGCCTCGTTGAGCGAGTTCAGCATGTTGAGGTTCTCGTGCCACGCGCACAACATAACGTCAGATTTCGGCGCTTCTACAAATCTTCCCATTTGGGATGACGGCTTTGGCCCTTGCGACTAACTTGGTTTGTATGGCAATTTTATTCATAGACCACGGCGTTGTTGGCGGAATGGGAAACTTTGGACTGGTTCTGCGCGAATATGCGCAGCGCATCGTGACTCTGCGAGGCAATGAACTTGCCACCGCAGTGGACGTCTCTCTTGAAGATATTCACGGAGTGGTCGTTGGTGATGCGCCTTGTTCGGTGCGATTGACTGAAGACAGTCATCGGAGTTCTATGAAAATCGTTACCGAGGCGCACGATCTGAAAATACCGATCATCGGATTTGGGTTTGGTGCTCTTGTCATTGCAAAGGCTCTTGGAAGCACAATCGACGAACTGAATCCACCTGAAGTGGGATGGACAAATATGACGACATCACCAACGTCTCGAGGAGACGCGCTATTGACCGGCGTTCCATGGACACTTTCGGCGCCTCTGTGGAGTTGTCAGTCAATTGGTATCGCAGGTCCTTCCGCCAAAACTCCTGGATTGCGAAGTCTCGCATCGACGCCGCGACAGAAGTTTGCGATGTTTGCATGCGGTGTTTCAACCTATGGAATCATCGCGCATATCGAATGGACGGCTGGCGCTTGCGATGAGGCAATTCGAAATGCAGGGAGTGAACAAACTACAAATTGGCGTGAAGGTGCGGCCTTGAATGGCGCAACTTGCCAGCGCATCGCGAAAAAGATTTTCGAGTCAGTGACACTTTCGCTGATGCCAGTTGACCGCGTGAATGTTGGTGTTGCGCGCGATTTGCATCATTGAATCCCAATTGAATCCCAATTGAATCCCAATTGAATCCCAAGTGAATCGCAAGTGAATCGCAAGCGGCTTATTTGGCGTGGGCGACGGCAGGGGATGCTTCAGAAACCAATTGGCTTTCGAGAATTGCACGAATAGTCCGAGCAATTGCGGCTCCATCTATTCCAGCCTCGGCTAATTGTTCCTTGCGTTCGCCTTGATAAATCCACTGATCTGGAAGTGCCATCCGAGTGACAAGTCGAGTGTCGAGTCCCAGCGCATTGCAAGTTTCGAGCACAGCTGCGCCAAATCCACCGCGGATGGAATGATCTTCTACGGTGATAACTGGAGTGCCAGCGGTGAGAAGTCTTCGCAGCAAATCTCCATCGATTGGCTTTGCAAAGCGTCCGTCATAGAGTTCGACCGCATATTCGCCGTCGAGTTTGTCCAAGGCTTCTGCTGCATCGATTGCGCAGACTCCGAAAGTCAGAATCGCCGCATCGGGATTCTTGTGCCCGACAAGTTGCCGAGCCTTTCCCAGTTCAAATGGTGGGCAGGGGACGCTTTCAAAGCGTGGGCTGACATTGTCGCGTGGATATCGAACTGAGGAAATCCCTTCGCTGTAATCGTTCATGAAATTGACGCATGCTCGCAGGCTGGATTCGTCCATCGCAGCCATGATGCAAGCCTTCGGCAAGACTGAAAGCAGTGCAATATCGCAGAATCCGTGATGAACTGCGCCGTCGCCGCCGACGAGACCAGCGCGATCAAGGCAGAGTCGTACTGGTAAACCTTGCAACGCAGCTTCTTGAAATGCTTGATCGAATGCGCGTTGAAGGAAGGTCGAATAGACAGCGAAGAAAGGCTTCCAGCCAGTCTTTGCCAAGCCAGCCATCATGTCGAATGCGTGGCTTTCGCAAATGCCGCTATCCCAAACGCGAGTTGGGAATTTATCGATGACTTTGTTGATTCCAGTTCCATCTGGCATCGCAGCTGTGCATGCGACAACCTTGGGATCACGCTCCATAAGCGAGGTGATAATTTCTCCGAAGGCAGCGGTGAACGAGCGGCCACCTTTCTTCATCTCCACTTTGCATCCTTCGTTCTCCATCGTTTCAATCTTGAAAGCACTTGGAGAATGGAAAGCGCAAGCGTCGTTTTCTGCGAACTCATAGCCCTTGCCTTTGATGGTCTTGACATGCAGAACCATCGGATGGTCGAAGTGCTTCGCTTCGTTGAGGAAATCTATGAGCGTCGGAAGATCGTGCCCGTCGATCGGTCCAACCGTGACAAGTCCGAAATGCTCGAACCAATGATTTTCAGCGATGAAAGCCTTGGATGATTCGCCCATACGGTGATAAAGACCTTTGAGACTTTCGCCGCCTGGCATATGTCGCGCCATTTCTTTCGCGCGTTTCTTAAACTCGCCATAAGTATGTGAGAGGCGCAAGCGGTCGAAGTATGCAGAGACCGCACCCTGTGGTTTTGCGATGCTCATTCCGTTATCGTTGAGAACGACAAGGAACTGTCTCTTGAGCGTTCCTGCATTGTTCAGCCCTTCCATTGCAACGCCGTTGACGATCGATGCGTCTCCAATGAGCGAGACGGTTCGCCGACCATTCGGCTTGTCGACAGTCCAGCCTTCGCCGTTGAGAGAATCGCCACGAGCCATACCGACAGCAGTTGGGATTGCAGTCCCTGCATGACCAACAGTGAAGAGATCGAAATTGGATTCGCGTGGTTCTGGGAAACCAGACATTCCGCCACGCTGTCGAAGTCTTGGCAGAAGATGCTGTCGTCCGGTCAGAAGTTTATGGGTGTAGCACTGATGACCGACATCAAAGAGCAACCGGTCATAAGAAAAGTCGAAGACATAGTGCATCGCAACCGTGAGTTCGACGACGCCGAGATTGGGAGCCAAATGTCCGCCGCTCTTGGAGACTTGCTCGCAAATAGCGTGGCGAATTTCGGCGCAAACTTGGACAAGATCGGCTGGCGGAAGAGCCTTCAGATCGGCTGGAGAATGGATAGTTCCAAGGAGATTCATAGGTAATTCTTGTGAAAGAAGTATAGCGAGTTTGTGAAGCGGAGTTGAAAGTATCTGTCTGAAAAGTTCGCAAGCCGATGAAGCAAGAAATTGGCAGGGAACTAACGAGTTCGAGCAGCAAGATATTCAGTCACCCGTATGAGATGCTCCGCATTTGACCCAAGCGGTTCGAGAGCAGCAAGAGATTCCTTGCGTAATCGCGCGATTTCATGGTGAGTTGCTTCAACACCATACACCGCTGGATAGGTGAGTTTTCCTGCGTCGTGATCTTTGCCAACTGCTTTGCCTACATGCTCCGCAGACTGAGTGACATCCAAGAGATCATCAACGGCTTGGAACATAAGCCCGATGAGATCTCCCCAATGATCAATTGCTGCAAAACTTTCTGCCCGAGCACCGCCACAAATCGCACCCACTCTGCAAGAGCATCGCAGAAGCGCTCCAGTTTTATGGTTGTGAATAATGTGCAGTCGCTCGTGCGGAGTCGCACCTTCGCTGAAACCTCCGAGCGTGTCATAGACCTGACCAACAATCATTGCTGAAGTCGCATTCGTCACTTCAAGGGCGATGCGCCCGACATCGCGAGGAGTCGAACATGCGGCATGCATTGCAAGGGCGAGGAGCGCATCACCAGCGAGAATGGCCATGGCTTCGCCGAACGCAACGTGAACCGTAGGCCGACCTCGTCGCATGAGATCGTTGTCAAGAGCTGGAAGATCATCATGAACGAGACTGAATGCATGCACCATTTCGACTGCAGCTGCTGCCTCAAGCGCATCCTTTGTAGAAGCGCCAACCGATTCACAGCACTTCAGAGTGAGCAGGGGTCGAAGTCGTTTTCCCCCGCCAAGAAGCGCGTGCGAAACTGCATCCTGCAAGTTGGAGGGATAGGCGGCATCATGAACGAATCGTTCAAGTCGCCGTTCGATCTGCCCAAGCAATGCGGGGCAGAAGACTTCGTTTTCAATCGTGGGTGCTTCACGCATAAGAATCAAGTGTAGTGAATACCCGAAAAACGCCATCTTATCTATGATCGCGATCTATGAGTTTTCTTTGGAATGGATTGTCGCTTCTTATGGAGCGTGGTGGACCAGTCATGTGGCCTTTGCTGCTGCTGAGTATCGTCTCAGTCACTCTGACGGTGGAGCGAATTTGGTTCTGGCGCAAGATGGGGTCGCGTGGATCTCGGGTTCGGCTGCGTGCAATGATTAACGCACTTCGAATGAATGATGCAGAAACTGTTACAGCCTTGGCAGAGTCCGATGACAGTCCATACGGAGCGGTCGCAAATGATTTGGCTTGCGATGGACCTTCCGATGCAATTGCAATTGCAGCCGTCGAGCGTCAACGACCTCGATTGGAGAGGTTCCTAAATATTCAATCAACGATTGTTACTGCTGCTCCGATGCTTGGAATTCTTGGGACAGTTTCGGGAATCATTCGTAGTTTCGAATTACTTGGTGGTAAAGACACATTGAGTGATCCGCGACTTGTTTCTGCAGGAATTGCGGAAGCTCTTGTTGCGACCGCCAGTGGTCTGGTTGTCGCACTCATTTCGCTGTTTCCGTACATGTATTTCCGATCCCATTCTGACAAGGCGATCGGCGTGATGGAAGGACTTGTCGCAAGTGCGAAGTTGGGTGTTGAACGTCACGGCGGCGATCCAGATTCTTCGCTGCGCACTGCATCGGTTCGTCTGCAAGAAGAGAAACAGTACCAAGAGTCTAAAAGCTAAAAGGCGTATGTCAAACGAATCATGCACGCTTGTTCCACTTGGATCTTGCCCAGCATCTGCGCTTCAATTGCAACCTGATGGAAAAACATGCATCATCGGTCGATCGGCTGGTGCAAATTTTCGATTGGATCACCAATCTATTTCGCGACAGCACGCGTCCCTGACTTTTTTGAATGGTCGTTGGGCAATCACCGACCTTGGGAGTCGTCATGGGACTACGTTGAACGGAGTTTCACTTGAAGCGCGTGTATCAATGCCGCTTCGCAGTGGCGATCGAATCGGAATGAATCCATGGTCGCTTCGCTTCGACATGGGGCAGAACGAAGGGGCGACAATCGTTCAATCTTCGGCGATGGATTCTGGCGGAACAGTGATCGTTATGGCGCCTTCTAAGGAGAAGAGCCAAGCACAAATTCAACTCGACTTGCTGATGACTTCATCCGTCTCGATTTATGCCGCAACAACAGAGGTTGGAATAGTGACCGAAGTTGCGAAAGTTTGTGTTGAGGGCACGAAATGCGAGCGTGCATTGATCGTTCGATTCTTGGATTCGGGAGTTGGAGCAGACAGTCGTATGGAACTCATGGGTGAATGGCCCGAAGGTTCTTTGAAGAATCGACCTGTCAGCCGAACATTGTTGAGCGGCGCTGCCAAAGGGAAGCCTGTTCGTTTGAGCGAAGACGATTCGTTTGGCGCAGCACAAAGCATTGTTGGAACTGGTGTGAATGGCGCTGCGTGCATTCCGATCATGATGGATTCGAGCGTCGAGGCATTTCTTTATCTCGATCATTTTCAAGGCAAAGTAAATTACGAAGAAGTGCTGTCGTTCAGTCAGGCAATTAGTCGCTGGACTGGATTGTCACTGATGAAACTTCAGCGCTTCGAACTCGAATCTCGCCAGCGTGAATTACTCGAAGAGCTCGCAGCAGCTCGCCAAGTGCAAGAACGAATGATGGGTGCGACCGCTGGTAATCAAGGTGATGTTGCGTGGGCGATGTGTTCGATTCCTGGTCAAGTTGTCGCAGGAGATATCTTTGGAGTTCACCGATCACCAACGCAATTGGGCGCAACGATTTTTCTTGGTGATGTGAGTGGAAAGGGACTTGGTCCTGGTCTGCTTATGGCTGCGATCACAGCACATCTAGAAGCGCAACTTTCGGCGGGTATTCGCGCAGAAAAAGCGATCTGTGATCTTTCAAACTTTGTTGCTTCTCGAGCAGTTTCGGGTCAATTTGCAACATTTGTGATGGCGGAAGTGGACGCAGCAGCGCGAAAGATCAACTTCTTTGATGCCGGACACGGCTATTACTGCGTTGTCGATCGAGTTGGAAATGTGAAACCAATCGATGTCGATGGTGGTATTCCAATTGGAGTCGTCGAAGATTTTCTGTATGAAACGACGGAAATCCAACTCGCCAAGGGAGACCGACTGATTCTTTATAGCGATGGTCTTGCGGAGCAGCGTAATGATGAAGGGGAGATGCTTGGTCCTGATCGAGTTGCAGCGGCGCTCGTAGGAAGTTTGACCTGTGAAGATGACGTGAATCGTTTGGCGGAATTATTGAAGGCGTTTGCCAAGAATTTGAAGTACGCCGACGATGTCACGATTGCAAGTCTGATGCTTGCTGCGGATGTGACGTAGCAATTGTGATGCGTTGAATTCGCAATGGGATTTGAAAAACAAGTCAGGGAGAGTGGGAAAAACCTTCTGTATTTGCGGCAGGGATCCACAGCCGAATGTCATTGAGTTCTTTCATGGTCATAGATTTAACGCTGCCATCGGAGAGCCCTATTGCGACGGACTTTCCGTATCGGTCAAACGGAACCGATTGATTTTGGAAAACCAAGAGTTTCCCGATATCACCACTGCTCTGGTTCACGGGTTCAGGAACGGCAATAATCGAAGCGAAAATGGTGCCGAAGCGATCCGAGGTCGTCGCATTCGCTTGTTCCAGTGTGACACCACCAAACCCCCAAATATCAATTTGTCCGAGTCGATGAGGAACGACCCACGCTGACCCTGGTTCGAAATCTTCAAGCTTTGAATACGGAATGGCGCTCTGATTTAGAAAAATGCTTCCGGTGAATGCGATGGTGTCAGATGGTTTTTGAATTGCCCCGAGAGAATTTGCAACGATTCGACCCATTGCAACTCCTGTTGTTCCAGCTTCGACAACACGGTCATCCCCAAATGTAAGTTTAGGGATTGATGAACCTGCGGGCATGGTCCACCATCCACCGAGGTAAAAAGCGTTGTATCCAAATGCTGGTTGAAGAGCGACGCCCCGACCGTCTTGAACGACCTGACCTGGACCAGGGACAAGAGGCAGGAGACTGGCAGGAAGAAGAGGAGGATAAGAGGGCTCTACATAACTCGACACGTCGAGGCTTGCCTCGCTGTCCAATCTATATCCCAAGAAGACGTCGTAACTGTAGTCCATGTATCCAGCAAGTCTCCATGGATATGTCTGACAGAATTCGGGTAAGAGTTCGGTGCCGGCCTGATTTTTGTAATGAACATTCCATGCAGTTTGAACTCCAGGAGTTCCAGGAGATTGTTCCAAGAATCCAGGAAGAAGTTTGTCTTCATATTGCCCGGAGTACATCAGCCACGCATAGAGGACTTGCTTGAGACGATTCATTTCTTTCGTCTTCCTGCCAGTTGCTGAGGCCGCATTCAACCCAGAAAGTAACAAGCTGAGCAGAACTGCGATGATTGATATCACCACAAGCAATTCAACGATCGTGAATCCGAATCGACGAGTGTTTTTCATTTGGAAAGCCTTTGCAGAACTTATGTTTTTCCAACCGTGACTTGTTCGACATGTCCAGCGTTGATCTTGGCATGACCGCTGCCAAGTTCGCCGATTGGATCCGGGGGAACGATATCGACCTTCTTTTCTCCGAGTTTCGCATCGCCAGAGAGGACGCGCGCTTCAAATGTTTTACATTCAAGCAGGAGTCGAGACATAATTTCTTCCTCTGGAACATTCGCAACTCGTGCGCCTTGGACATAAATGATTCCTCGGCGATCGCCTGCAAACACTGCAACATCGGCGCCTTCAGCTTCGCCTGGACCATTGACTATGCAGCCCATCACAGCAACCTTGATTGGCAACTTGATCTCGGGCATCAGCACACGTTCGACTTCTTTAACGAGCGTGAACAAGTCCACTTGGATGCGCCCGCAAGTTGGACATGCGATCAGGTCGATGCCTTTGCGCTCGCGCTTGCCCAAGCAGTACAGCATTTCAAAAGCATCTTTCACTTCGTCGATATGGTCGCTGGCATACGAAATGCGAACCGTATCACCGATGCCATTGGCGATCAGTGATCCCAGTGCAACAACACTGCGAATGGCGCCTGAATCTTTGGTGCCTGCGTGGGTCACTCCCAAATGCAGGGGGTAGTCAAAGCGAGCTGCGATTTCTGTATAGATGTCGATGACAAGCGCTGCGTCCATGCTCTTTGCGCTCAACACGACTTGGTGAAAATCGCGCGCTGCGAAAATGTCGAGATATTCCTCGAGCTTTGTGATCATCAATGCCAGCAAATGTCCAGAGCGATGATCGGCGAAGTATTTGCCGAGTTCTTCCATGCGCCGCTGTTTGTCTTTGCGCTCGATGATGGAGCCTTCATTGACACCAACACGAATTGGAATTCCTCGTTCCTTGCATGCATCGATCACAGAGTTCACTTGATCACGATCACTGATGTTTCCAGGATTGAGTCGAATCTTGTGCACTCCAGCTTCGATTGCTTCAAGAGCACGTTGATAATGAAAGTGAACATCTGCAACGATGGGAACTTTCACTTGTGGGATGATTGATTTCAGCGCCTCTGTGTCCTTACGTTCTGGCACTGCCACACGCACGAGTTCTGCTCCAGCAGCGTGATAACGATTGATTTCAGCAACACATGCGTCGATATCGTGGGTGTACCCAGCGCACATCGTTTGCACTGCGATCGGTGCGCCGCCGCCAATTGCGACGCGTCCAGTTCGGTCATCTCCAACCAATATTTGGCGAGTTTTTCGTCGAGGTTCCATTCGGAGAGTGTACGCACTTTATTCGACAAATTGGCAGTGATTCCATACTCTTGTTTGCATAAGGAGATTTCACACATGTCAAATGAAGTTCTTTCTGCACCGCCCATGGTCGCTTGGGTTCGAACCCGTTTTTCGGTGATGATGTTTCTGCAGTACGCAATTTGGGGAGCATGGTTGCCCATCTTGTGGCCGTATCTGTTCAATGTGCGCAAGTTCACCCCTGTCGAAATTGGATACGCATTCAGCGTGGGTGCAATCGGAGCCATCGTTGCGCCATTTGTGGCGGGCCAACTTGCCGATCGTTACTTCAATACTGAAAAATATCTTGGAATCAGCCATATTCTTGGGGGAATACTTGTCTTTCAACTCGCGGCCATTGAAAGTCTCAGTGCATTCCTGATCTTCAGTTTGATTTACAGCATTGTTTATTCGCCCACGCTTTCGCTGACGAACTCGATCACCCTGAATCATGTCGATCGTGACAAAGACTTTGGAAAGGTTCGATTATGGGGAACGGTCGGTTGGATTGTTGTGGGAATCACCATGGGGCAGGTGTTGCTCTATAACCATACTCCAAGCACTGGAACGCCTCAGGAAATTGCAGCCGCTCAGTTCGAGGGAATGGCTGGCGCATTTCGACTTTCAGGTTTCTTAGGAGTTCTGATGGGAATTTTTTGCTTCACACTGCCCGCGACTCCGCCAGCAAAGGGTAAGCAGAAAAATGCGACATTTGAGGCGCTCTCTTCGGTGAAATATCAACCGTTGATCGTGCTCTTTTTATTGGCGATTCCTATTTCGTGTTTACATCAATTCTATTTCGTGCACACATCCGGATTCGTCGGTGCATTTCAGGCTGCTGCTGGTGAAGATTCTTTCACGAAGTTTGTAAACAACATCTTTGGAGTTGGTGGCGGTGGACTGATGACGATCGGTCAAATGAGCGAAGTCGTTGTTCTCGCGATGATCCCCATGTGGGCACTCAAGTTTTCGCGCAAGACTCTGTTGGC
>CAJCCX010000033.1 GCA_903961015.1 uncultured bacterium | reverse complement strand
CGAATGATGTCGCGTTGTGACATTAACGTCGGACCTGAGTTGGTGAGATCGTTGACTATGGCGTCAGGAAAGAGCAGACTCAATGATGCAAGAATTGCGACGGGGGAGAGCCCCATACACATCAGTCGGTGAGGGCCCGGTATGCAGCGTTGTGAGATCCAATCTCCAATTCCCCAAAGAACAAGCGCTGCGCCAAGAATGACTGCATGAATTTGCGGTGATTCGAGCCACACGCGCCCGAGAAGTTCTGCGGACCAATCACCGGCAATCGCAAGAGACATAGAACCAGCACCGAGCATGATCAATACTGCTGCTGGAATGAATGCTCCACGAATGCGAGTGCCAGGGATTTGCGATTTGAATCCCGCCAGAAGTCCGCTGACAATCAACCATGCGATCGGCGGAAAAATCGGAAGGGAATATGTCGGCAACTTTCCACGACTCGCAGATAGAAAAAGCAGCGGCCCGATCACTGCGCAGATTGCAAAGCGAACTCCGCTTTGTGTTCGAGCAAGCGACGGCCACCAACGCACAGCGATCGGTGCAGCCACGATCCAAGGGATGCAGCCCAATGGAACCACGAGTAAATACAGTGCCCAAGATTCGTCTTGCTGATTCGTCCCAGTTCCTGCGAAGCGCTGAAAGTGTTCGTGAATGATGAATCGATACCAGAATCCAGGTTCAGTTTGAGTGACTGCAACTGCCCAAGGCAGAACGACCAATGCGCCAACAAAGAATGGAATCCAAGGCAATACGAACAAATCTCGCCAGCGGCGCTCCCACAAGAGCCACGGTGCGATCATCATCGCTGGAAAAACCAAGGCAAGAAGTCCTTTTGTCATGAATGCGAAACCCATCATGATGCCTGCAATCACCAGCCATCCCATTCGGATTTTTCCTGGCTGGTGTGTCGCGGCGACGAAGAGTGCGGCGCCTGTTGCGATTACAAAGCCTGCGATAGGAGCATCCAAAATTGCGATGGTTGCACCTATAGCTGGCAGCAACATCGTGATCGATGCAAGTGAAACGAGCGCGCCGAGCGTGTTGGAATCATTGCGAGAAGTTCCGGCGATGATCGCACCACGACGAGCTGCAATACCCATCGCAAGAGCAGCAAGTCCCCCGCAAAGCGCAGCAGGCAGTCGAATTGCAAATGCATTGTGTCCGAAAATTTCAATCGCAAGTGCCATCATCCAATAGACAAGTGGTGGCTTTTCATAAAAGTGAAACCCACTCATACGCAGGGACATCCAGTTGCCGCTCTCGACCATTTGTGCAGCAATGCTGCCATAGCGCGTTTCGTCTGCTGTCAAAACTGGTCGAGAACCGAGAAAGAGCAGGTTGACGAAGATGAATGCGATCAGTGCAGCAATGAATGCTTTTCGAAAATTCATGAACCGAGAGCATAGAGGTTGCAAAGTTACGTTGGCAGAAGAACGCATCGGAGAGACAGATTTTTTCTGTCGCGCTTTCGTATCCTTTGCATATGGCGCAGAAATCGAACAAGCAGATAAATGAATCTCCGCATCATTGGTTGATGAAATCCGAGCCATCTGTCTATGGCATCACCGATCTTGAACGAGATCGACACACCCTGTGGGAAGGAGTTCGCAATTATCAAGCACGCAATTTCATGAGAGAGATGTCCGTTGGAGATCACGTGCTCTTCTATCACTCAAATGCGGATGTTGTTGGAATTGTTGGAGTTGCTCGCGTACGGTCAGCGGCAAAAGCAGATCCGACTCAATTCGACGGGCGCAGTGAGTATTTCGATGCGGCAGCAAAGAGAGATGACCCCCGTTGGTCAGCAGTCGAAGTGGAATTCGATTCCAAGTTTGCAGTTGCAGTGACACTCGATGACTTGCGCAGTCATCGCGCGCTCGTTTCTATGATGATTCTTCGCAAGGGAAATCGGCTTTCGGTCACGCCTGTGGCTGCAGAGGAATTTGCAGTTGTGATCGCACTCGCACGGAGCATGTCGAAAAAATGACCACGCGCGGTGTTGTCATCTTTGACATTGATGGAACGCTGACTCGAACAAATGGAGTTGACGAAGAGTGCTATGCGCAAGCAGTGCATGATGTGCTTGGAATCTCTGGCATTTCAACTGACTGGGGTTCATATCGATACTCGAGCGATAATGGAATACTGCATGAGATTATTGAGACGCACTGCGCGCGTGCGCCGACTGGTCGAGATTTTCGCGCAGTGCGCTCTCGATTTATTGAGCTGGTCAACGTGCGCAGCCGCAGTGATCGGGAAGGTTGGGAAGCAGTCGCCGGTGCGCAGGAGATTCTGCGTGAACTGCCTTTGATGGGTTGGACCATTGCAGTTGCGACTGGCGGATGGGGGCCATCTGCTCTTCGCAAACTGGAATGTGCAAATATTTTCACCTCAAGCATCGCATTCGCCTGTGCAGACCACGCTTTCGCTCGTTTGGACATCATCCGCTGGGCGCTCCGTGGTGCAGTCGGCGGGACAAAATCCTCTACTATTCCAGTCGTGTATGTCGGTGACGGTGTTTGGGATCTTTATGCGGCAAGAGCAGGTGGTTATGGTTTCGTAGGAATTGGTCACGGCGAACGTGCGTCGTGTCTTCTTGACGCAGGTTCCCAAGTGGTGATGCCGGATTATCTTGATCGGTCACAGTTCGAGCATGCGCTGATTTCAGCGTGTTCGCAGAATCTTTGAAAAGGCGCTCAGCGCCGAAGGAGTTTTCATTATGGGTGGAGCAATCTTTGCAGGAGTCGGACTTGTCGTGATCATCGTTGTTGTGATCGCAATCATCCTGGCGTTTTATGTCATCGGTGTTTATAACGGATTGCAGCGATTGCGCGTCGCAACCGAGACTGCGCTCAGCGGAATAGATGTGCAATTGAAACGTCGGCATGATCTTGTTCCAAATCTCGTCAGCACCGTGCAGGGATATGCATCGCACGAGAAGGGGACTCTCGAAGCTGTGATCAAAGCGCGTGCATCGGCCATGCAAGCTGGGACAGTCGCCGAAAAATCTGCGGCAGAAGGTCAGCTCTCTGGCGCGCTTGGTCGTTTGATGGCAATTGCTGAGGCGTATCCCGACCTGAAAGCCAATCAAAACTTCCTGCAATTACAGGGAGAATTGTCAGGTCTTGAAAATGGCATCTCCCAATCGCGCGGCAATTACAACGGGACTGCGCAGGGATTTAATGCGACACTCGCACAGTTTCCTGCAAACATCGTTGGTCGCATGTTCAGCTTCAAAGCATTTGATTTCTTCAAAGCCGACGAAGCAGATCGCTCTGTTCCCGTTGTCAAGTTCTGAGTACTTGACGAAGTTCGCAAGAAGCAAGCAAAGGCACGGATGGCCAAAGAACGAATCGTATCTGCGACAGAACAAATCTCCGACGAGGAGATTGTCTCTCCATCGATTCGTCCACGCACACTTGATGAATATGTTGGTCAGAGTGCTCTGAAGGAGCGACTTGATATCGCACTGCGTGCTGCTCGCCAACGCAATAAGCCGATGGAGCATGTGCTGCTGCATGGACCGCCGGGCCTTGGCAAGACCACCCTCGCTTTTGTGATCGCCGCCGAACTTGGTTCGCATGCATCTGTGACGAGTGGTCCTGCGCTGACTAAAGCCGGCGATCTTGTTGGAACGCTGACACGCATGCAGGACCGCGATGTACTTTTTATCGACGAGATTCATCGGCTGCCGGCCGCGGTCGAGGAATACATCTATCCCGCGATGGAGGATTACAGAATCGATTTCACCGTGGATTCCGGCATGCACGCGAAAGTTGTCACCATCAATCTGAAGGCTTTCACTTTGATTGGAGCAACGACGCGGCCGGGATTGTTGACTCAGGCGCTGCGAACTCGATTTGGAATTACGCATCATTTGGGTTTCTATCCGCAGTCTGATTTGTTGGCGATTCTTTCTCGAGCGTGCGGCATTATGGATGTTGGCCGAGTTGGGCAGGGGGCGCTGAACATGATTGCTTCTCGCAGTCGAGGGACGCCGCGCGTTGCACTGCGACTCTTGCGACGCGTGCATGACTTTGCAATTGTGCGCGGCGATGGCAAGATTGTTGAAGCGACTGTTGACGCGGCGTTGCAATTGGAATCCGTCGACTCGTTGGGGCTTGACGCGCTTGATCGAAGTTATTTGCGAACGCTTGCCACTGTCTATGAAGGTGGTCCAGTTGGTGTTGAAGCGCTTGCTGCAACGATTGGTGAAGATGGTGGCACGCTCGAAGATGTTGTAGAACCCTTCTTATTGCAATCAGGATTTGTTGCGCGCACGCGCCAAGGCAGGCGCATCACGCGTGCGGGTGCTGAGCACATCGGCGCTGCGTTTCGAGGCGATCAGATCGAGGAGAAGGATGATGGGCCGCCGCCGCTGTTTGGTGGATGAATGGGCCGCGGAAACATTCTGGTAACAGCCACGGATACAGCCACGGAAATGCACAAGTGAGCAGCCGTGAAAAGATCCCGCCGGGCTCAGACAGTCCTCGGCGACCGACACGATCTGATTTACGAAATTTTATTGCAAGTGCCGTCGGCCGCCTGCGGAACTCGCCCGGCAGAATTTTTCAACGGCTGGG
>CAJCCX010000032.1 GCA_903961015.1 uncultured bacterium | reverse complement strand
GGTTCGATCTGTTCAGGAGTGACGGCGCAATCAGGTCGCTGTGCAGTCTTCAATCTGCCTACTGACACGATAAGAATCGGTGGCAACACAACGTTAGGAAATGGCAATTACACAATTGAATGGTCGGGATATCGTTTGAACCAACCGATTCCATTAGGAACCTTGCCCGACGTTCAGTCGGCTCGAATCTGGAGTGAACAAGATGGTCAAATCGAAGATAAGTCAATGGGGATTTTGATCGATGATGCCCTGCAATGTGCTATCAATCAAAATTGCCAACCGACGGTACCGCTCCACGGCGCATCTTCGACACCAAGCATTCATTGCGCAATGGTTCGGCAAGGATCTGTAACAACTCTGTACATAAACGGACTCAACTCTGGAACATTCGTCGGCACGTGTCCCGTGCTCGAAGGAGCCGGTAGCTATAGTTCTATTGGTGCGTTCGTTTATTGGGGTTGGGAACAATTTTATGTAGCGGCAGCCCCAGTTGCTATTGATTGGGTCCGAATTTCAACTACGGCAAGGTATTCCGGCAACTTCAGTCCTCCTGCCGAAAGCAGTTTGATTTCTGATTCCAGTACGCAGCTGTTAGTTACATTTGAAGGGCCAAATCCATGGAAAGATTTTTCACCCCAAAATCTTGGTCTCTTCCCAGGACAACAGGTTCCTGGGGGCACAATCCCTGCTCTCTCTAACGATTGCGATTCAAATGCTATTCCCGATGTAATTGAAATCGCCAATGGTGCTGCAGACGTCAACGTAAATGGCATCCCCGATGTATGTGAACTCGGCACCTGCGTTGCCTTTGGCATCTCGGGTGCAGATTCAGGTGCAGATTCACCAGCCGTTGTTCCTGCCGACCTTGGCAAGGTCTTCGGCATAGCCGCGGGTGAAAACTTCAGCCTTGCGATTCGCGCAAATGGCCTAGTCAAAGGCTGGGGCGCAAATGAACTTGGACAGCGCAATGTTCCGACTTCTGTTGGCATCGTGCGAAAGGTTGCCTGTGGCTACGCTCATTCACTGGCAATCCAACTCTCTGGCCAACTAGTTGCGTGGGGCGACAATCAAAATGGACAATTAAACGTACCTGCAGGACTGGGAGTTGTTTCAGACATCGCTGCTGGCGCCGGTGACTCCATTGCCCTCACGGCTGACGGTGTCGTTCACTCTTGGGGTGCTGGTGGCGCAGCAGTTCCACCAGGGCTCGGCCTCGCGAAGCGCATTGGCGCTGGATGGGGTCTTGGTTTAGCAATCCATCTTGACGGAGCACTGTCCGTTTGGGGCAACTCTCCACACGGGGGGACGAACATTCCAGCAACGCTTGGAACTGTCATCGACGCCGATGCAAGTTACGGGCACGTTGCGGCGCTTCGTACTGATGGATCAATCATGTGCTGGGGCTACAACAATGCAGGGCAATGCAATGTCCCTGGAAATCTTGGAGTTGCACGTGCAGTTACGACCGGATCATTTAGTACCGTTGCAATTCTGCCTAATGGAACTGTTCGCGCGTGGGGCGCGGGTGTTCCTGGATCATCTGGTTGGCCAAACTTTGGTCAGTCAACCGTTCCGGCCGGCTTGGGCCCAGTGGTAGACGTCAATGCTGGTGGATATTTCACCCTTGCGATGGTTAGAGAGCCAATCAGCTCGGCTTGCCCCGGCGACATCAATCTCAACAGCGTTGTCGATGCTGTGGACCTTGCAATGGTTCTCACATCGTGGGGCACTAGCGGCAGCGACTATCCGCGCGCAGATGTGAATCACGACGGCGTAGTCAATGGACCAGATCTTGGCGCGCTCCTCAGCGGCTGGGGCCTCTGTCCATAATCGTAAACCATCCAGCACCACGCCTCACGCCTTGCGCCAAAAAAACATACGCATCGCTGCGGTCAACACTGGATAGATCACCAAGAACAATCCCAGCGCGACTCTGGAAAATAATCTCTCGGGACTCCACAGCGCCGCGATCAAGATCACTGCGATCACTGCGCCAAGCAGCGCGTTCAAAAATCCCTCGCCGACATCTCTCCATCGATTGCCGCTCCACGGTTTCCAGTACGTGCCAGCGAATGCGTTGACGCTCACGCAGCACGCCATCGCGACAGGCAGCGACCACGCAACCGAATTCGTCAACTCTGGTGGAATCGTAAAGTCCCAGCGAATTAAATATCCAACGTTGACTGCAACAGCGATCGTGATGACGTCGATCACGCCCTTTGCAAATGGAGTGAAGGCTGCAAGTTGGCGTGAGGTTCCCCCAACAGCCGCATCGTCCATACGCACGCACACTCTCAGCATTCCAACAACAATTACTGCAAAACAGCCACAAAGCACGCCAATCGCCAAAGTCATCACCACCACTCCCGTCGCCGCAGCAACTGCAATCCCAGCACTCACAGTCGCAGTCGCCACAATGATCAACACGATTGCGCCTCCAGAAAAACCCATCTGACTCAAGCGGTGTGTTGTGTGATCGCGTCCGCCGACCATCGGACTCTGCCCTCTGCGAATGCGCGCGATCGAGACGACGGTCATATCCGCAAGCGGTACGAATACGAATCCAGTTGCAGCGACAATCGTCACCAGCCATCCTTGCGATGATTCAAGCAATCCATTTGTATTCGCGTCGATCGCCACAGGCCGTGCGCAGATCAACACGAGTGCCGCAAGCAAGAATCCAAGAAAGAGCGATCCTGCATCGCCCATAAAAATCTTCGCGCGCGGCAAGTTCTGGGTTAGAAATCCAACTGTCGCGCCAGCAGCAACGAGAGCGACGCCAAACACAAATGATCCCGGCGCGAAAAACCAACTCATCCCAGCAATCCCAACGAATCCAACGCTCACCGCCGCTGCCGCGGTGCCATCCATGTTGTCGAGCATGTTGACCGCATTCATCACGGTGACGATCCACAACAGCGCGATCACCGAATCGACTGGCGCACTTCCGGTGATTTCCACGCCACCGCAAATCCACAGAAACGCACACGCGCATCCACACTGCGCGGCCAACTTCGCACCAGGACGAAAGTGAAAGATGTCATCGCACAACCCGGTGAATGCCGCGCCGATTGCGCCCACAAGAATTGCGATCACAAGCGCGGGATTCGCACTTGTCGCGTCTCGAAACTCGTCAGATATTCCCCGAGCCATCGCAACCGCGACAAGAAATGCGGTCACGACTCCAACGCCACCAAAGAGGGGAGTCGCATGCACGTGCCATCTATCGCCGCGCACAGGCGCGACCCATCCACGCTTTCGCGCGACATTGCGAGTCACTCGCACGAGAATCCAAGAAAGTCCAAATGCTCCCAGCCAGAGAATCAACGCCAGCTTCAACATGCTCGCACTATATAAGCATCACTCCTTCATGCACGCTTGAAGCGACAATGTCTCGCTGAAGAGTCGTCAGTTTCCAGGCTCTCTTGCTGGGCCAAGAACCGAATATCCCTCTTCGAGTTCGCCGATTATTCGTGAGTAATCAACACGGATATTTCCACGACCTGCAGGCAATGTTTGCAGCGGTTCAAATCGAACGGTCAGCACAAGAACTTCGCCTCCGCCTTTGGAGAACATGATTCCAGTTCCACCGCTCGTTGTGAAGTTCGCAGCTTGATCAATTTTCCAGCCAGAAAGATTGGAATCCCAAGGAGTATCAAATCGCACTGTCCCGTCAGAATTCAAGAAAAAGAAACGCAGTTTGTTCGAAGACTGATCTTCCCATAGGAAATCAGAAGATCCATCACCGTCAAGGTCTTGCGCGGATGCAATTTTGTAGCCTGTCCCCGGAGTTGGGATCGCTGAAGTTGTCACGCTGTCCGCACTATTGACTTTCACTTTCAGCACTGAACTCCCATTGTCCTTGAACATAACCAAGTCTTGGCGGTCATCTCCAGTGACTTCGCCCGTGAAGAAAGTCCAGCTTCCTTCAAGTAAATCTTCTGGTGCCCATTCGATCTTGCTTGTGACTGCTCCACCTTGGATGACCCAGAAGGACATCGATTTCCCATCTGCATGTAAGAAACAAGGTCCATCAAATCCAGTTCCAGTCCAATCACTGATTCCAATGCACCGATCTCCATCAGAGGCAGTTCCGACTGTAACAATTTCTGCAATGGTGAACCCCAGTCGGATCCACGCTTTCACTTTTCGAGTCACAGGAACATAAAATAAAACATCGGTTGAACCATCACCATTCACATCGCCAACGCCGAGCACTTCCCAAGTTGGGTCATAAAAACCAAGCGAACGGTTTGATTTGCCGGCAGTTTCAATTTGTCCATTTCCGTCAGTAGTAAGAATCGACACGCGTTTCTCACCGCGGTTGACGGCGATCACCGAAGCACGTACTGGTCCCCAATCTTCAATGGTTGGAGTGGCTGGAGTTGCAGCAGTCGATCCACCAAGTCCACCAGTTGTTGGAGTCGTTCCGCCAGTTCCAGTTCCGGTTGTGGGGACAGTTGCTGCGAAGCCATCCGACCCAGGCGCATCTGGAGTCGGTGGAACTGTTCCCTTGACGATGTCGTCGCCAGTCGGCGTCTGACCAAATGTTGACGCAAACAAATTGCTTGCAATTTGAGTGGAAAATGCGCCAGAACTTACATTATGCCGACTTCCTAACACAGCCTTCTGGCCATCTTGGCTGAAAGCGCACTGCTCGCCGATTCCTTCGCTTGGTCGTCCGCTTGGGGACCAGAGGTCTGTCCTTTGAAGGTTCCATGAACCTCGATCTCGCGTGAATGCAAATCCAACACCAACATTGATCCCATCCGGAGAAGTGGTTTCGTATCCAGGGCATCCAACGATCAATTGATCACCGTTCATTGCCAGACCCAGTGAATATCCAAATGCATTTCCTGCATTCGCTTCTCGTGGAAAGACTTCACTTTCCAAAGTCCACAATCCGCCAGTCAATCGATAGACAAAAGCGGATCCATTGCTTGATGATGTGACGTACGACGTTCCGGTTCCGATGCCCACGTCAGATGCAGTGAAAATTGTGCCAACCTTATTACTCGCAGCTCCAATCAGCGTGAAATCCGTAGTGCCAACAACCTTGATCGTGTAACTCGTTCCAACAACGAATGATCCCGCACTGACAACGCCGCGATCAGTTCCAGGAGCGCCCACTGCGATTGTGTTGCCAACAATAGATACAGAACTTGCAAATCCATCTTCGCTCGCGCCATTGGATGGAGTCAATGTTGCTTCTGGTGTCGAACTCCAAGTTCCAATTGTTTCACCGACATTGGCAGCGCGTCGATAGACATACGCCGCTCCGCTGTTCACGAGATCGTCGCTGTCGGCCAATTGCGCTCCAACGACCAGCAGATTGCCGTCCATCGCGACTTTCGATCCAAATTGATCCTGTGCGATGACATCATCCGAAAGTAAAAATTTCTTTTGAACAATCAGGTTTGGTGTGCTGCCTGGGCCTTCAAAAACATAAACGCCACCCTGATTTGCAGTTCCACGGAATGTAGAACCCACGGCGATTCGTGTGTCATCGACACCAAATGCAGGATCAACATCAATCGCAACAGATCCGCCGAAGTATCCAATCATCTCTGGATCAGTTGGTCCAAGGATCTTGTTCGCAACGCGTTCGCCTTCGAAAATCTTGCCCCACAATTGATCATCGGCGCTCTGCTGAAAAACATAGACGCGACCAGCAAGCGAAGGCATTCCAGAGTTTGGAGTGACAACTGGCGCACCAACGACGATCGTAGATCCACTAATTGCAACAGACCAACCAAAGAGCGCCAATCCAGGCGATCCGTTGATACTGCCTAATGTAATTTTTTGCGGGCACTCAAGAAGTTGAACATGCTCCCAAGCGTGCAGTCGATCTGAGTATGTATAGATATGAACCGCTCCAACTGCGTTGACATCGTCAACTTTTGCGTCGGGTGCGCCCACGACGAGAATTGTTCCAGCTTCATTCATTGCAACTGCACTTCCGAAGCCGTCGCCGACGACAGAAGGAATCGCAGACAATATTTGCGGAATGACTTGCCATTCGTCTCCCGCGAGCGGGCTGACTGTTGATGTTCCTTTTCCC
>CAJCCX010000031.1 GCA_903961015.1 uncultured bacterium | reverse complement strand
TCCGTCGGCCGCCTGCGGAACTCGCCCGAGAGAACTTTCCAACGGCTGGGCACGCAAACGGATGTGCGACAGATCTGAAGACCGTTCGAGCGAGAATTTGATTCGCTACCGTGGGCAGCGGAATGATTTGAACCCCGGCGAGTTTGCAAGCCGAGCCGGAGTCCGCGTAGTTGTCTTGGCGCGCGGCGGAATCCACCGCGCATCACTTCACTTTCAAAAGATCTGCCCAGCGCGTGGTGTAACAAGGCGTGCGCATCTTGGCTTGCATTTCCCATGCCGGAGCTTCGCTTGGACTTGTGTTCCCGCACGCGCCAATCTTCAGAGTGTTTCTTCCCATGCGTGCGTTGATCGCATCCATCACTTTCATGACCTTTGCATCTTGGGAATGTTGACCCTGGTCGTCAAAGAGCGAAAACTGAACTGACGCACTTGGACGAATATCCGAAAAAATCACGCCGGCTTTTTTGTATTCAATACCCTCGCAAAAAATCTGTTCAAGCACACGGTTGGCTGCTGCGCTTAATCGGACAGTGGACGATGTGCCTGCATCCATCTTGATCATGCCCGAGTTGTAATACTGCGGTCCATCTTTGAATCGATTAGTCTGAACAAAGACGCTGATCGTGTGGCAAATGCCGTCTTGGCGACGCAGTTTCTCGCATGCACGCGTGACATAGTTCGCAACAGCTTCTTGCAAATCTGCCAGCGTGTACACCGGCCGCCCAAAAGATTTCGAACAAACGATTTGCTTGCGATCCTCTTGAATCATCTTAAGCGCCAAGCATGATTCACCGCGTAATTCCAAGACGATGCGCCGTCCAACAATCGTGAGCAACTTTTGCATCTCATCCAAATTTGCATCGCGGAGTTGTTTGGCAGTGCGCACACCAACATGATTCAATTTGGCAGCACTGCGTGCAGAACTTCTTCCCGTGTTGCACGGTCGCACATATTGAGCACCCCATCGTTTATCGCACCGATTGAGCGCCGCCTGCCTCTCCCCTTGACGAACAAGGGGAGAGACCATATCTTCCGCTGAGCGTCTGGGGAAACGATGTGTGTTGCATCAGAACCCAAGCCACAAGAAGGAAGGTAAACATGGCAAAAAAACCTGCACAACGCTCCGAAATTCCTCCTGGCACGCTGGATCTGCTGGTTCTGCAAGCCGTCACTTCCGGGTCCTTGCACGGCTACGCCATCGCGAGGCGCATCAAGGATCGCTCAAGCGGCGAACTTCTAGTCGAGGAAGGTTCGCTCTATCCGGCCCTGCACCGATTAGTGCACCTGAAGCAGCTCACCGCAGAATGGGGCACCAGCGAGAACAACCGGCGCGCACGCTTCTATCGCATCACCGCGGTGGGCAAGAAGCGCCTGCAAGCGGACGCGTCGGCGTGGAGAAAAGTGTCGGCTGCAGTGACAACGGTGCTGGATGGTCGCGGACCGGCGCTTGAACTTCGAGGCATGGCATGGATAAGTTGAATCCATCATCGCTAATTCCCAGTGATGCCTCGCCAGTTGATGCGCTGTCAGGCGCCGGTGATGTGATCACCGACGAGTTCACATTTCATATTGAAGAATGCGCACGGCGGCTGGAACGAGAAGGTCTCGCTCCCGATGCCGCGCGCGCCGAAGCGGAGCGCCGATTCGGCGATCCCACAACTCACTACACACAATGTCGGCGCCAGTCGACGGAGGCACGCATGAACCGAGTAACAAAATGGGTACTGGCTGGAACGTTGGTTGCCTTGGTGGCAGCGGTGTGCGTGTTGATCTTTCAAGTGCAGCGTCAAGACTCGCTGTTGCGCACCATGAACGATCGCATGGAGGTGGCGAATGGCGAAATTCGTCGACTCAGCACTTCGTCACAAGAAAACAAGTCGTTGTCGGCATTCCATGAACCTGGCGTGGTGTATGTCGACGGAATAATCAAGCGTCCGGGGGTGTACGCGCTATCGAATTTTGAATTGACCTTGTCTCGTTGCGTCACTGCCGCAGGATCGACGGATTCAAAGCGTATTGTCGTGCACTTAATTCCGGGCAGCGATGCCGAGTTGCGAATCAACGAGTGGCGTTCCGCAGGGCAGCGAGTGGTCGATTCGAAAACTGAAAAGACATACCTGAAAATTCAGATCAATCAAGGCGAGTCGCCTTTGTTCGATCCGGTGTTGAGCGCGAACGATGTTTTGACCGTCATGTCGGATGGACCGGAATTACAACAGTAACCCGCAGCAGCAAAGGATTGATAGGGATTCGCATATCCTGCGATTCTCCAATGCCTCAACACAACTCGCCGACCAAACCCGACTGATTGATAGGACTTCGCGTCATTGATGAGCGACACGGGGGCATCTAGTGCTGAGACTGGGATGTCATGGATGTCATAGGGACACAGCAGCGGATCAACTTCCCAGACTTGTTTGATCATGCTTGATCAGCTCGCGCCACGATCGTGACGGAATGCGCCGCGGCTTGAGCGCGAGATGCTCGATGATTTCAATCGCCGCGTTTCCTTTGGCGCCACACCCCTGCTGCGCTGCTGCTACGGACTCGCACGCGGCCTCCTCCTGTGCCTCCTCTGCACGCTTCCTGCGCTGACCGCGCATCTTGTTGGAATACCAGCCGTAGTAACGCACCATCTGAAAGCGCTTATCGGGAATGTGTTGCGTAACGGTGATGAATATTTGGCCCGATGAAATCGCACGCGCTGAACACTTGCGTGAATACTTCCGTGAATAAAACAGTTGCGCTTGATCTTCGGATTCATTCCCGAGCGATAGAGAATCGAATCGCCCGAACGATTCGCCTGCATCTTCGCAATCGAAAATGGATTGCGAACAATGTATTGCGCGAGTCGCTCCATATCTTGACACTCGTTCGCCGCGATGCGCCGACTCTGATGCACTTGAAATCCAGAATGCACCCAACCGCGCAACATGCGCGCTCGATCCGCCGGCAGCAATCCAGCTTCGAGCAGGATCGCAATCACACGCGCGCGAAACAACTGTTCCAGCGCCGCGTGATTGTCGGCGAGGTACGCGTCTGTCTTATCACCCTGCTCCCAGCGCGCATCACATGAAACCTTCACTCGCGATCAAACAATCCGTCGACTACCAACGCGTGCGAGTACGGATGAAAGTCGAGATATTCGCCGAAGGTGTGGATCGCAATGACGATGGCCGGAACGCCATCGTGCGCCGCGTTGCCAACGCCGCCTGCGGAACTCGCACGGCAGAATTTTTCAACGGCTGGGCACGCAAACGGATTCGAGCCACGGAAACAGCCAAAAAATCGCATAAGTGGTCAGCCGTGAAAAGTCCTCTCGGGGCTCAAACAGTCCTCGGCGACCGACACGATCCAGGTTTCGAAGTTTGATTACAAATTCCGTCGGCCGCCTGCGGAACTCGCCCGAGAGAACTTTCCAACGGCTGGGCACGCAAACGGATGTGCGACAG
>CAJCCX010000030.1 GCA_903961015.1 uncultured bacterium | reverse complement strand
GTGATGCGTGCGTCGGTTCCAATGACTGTGCGATTGGCTTGCGGAGCATTCGCCGCATTCGTACCCAGATAGTCGCCACCGATGCGAACGCTTCCGCCGCCAGTTGCGCCGTTTGCGTTTACAAGCGCGTTGCCAAACAAGCCGACGCGGTCGCCGAACACATCAATGGTTCCGCCTTTGCCTGTGCTACTTGAGGCATCAAGAGTTCCGTTGACTGCAACAACACCATCTTTTCCACCGCGCGCTGCAATGCTCTTGCCGATGATCGTTCCAGAAAGATCCATCGCAAGTGCGTAGAAATCGCCACTCGCCATCGAAACGCTGCCCTTGCCTGCGTTGATTGTTCCTGTGTTGCTGATTGCAGCTTGCGTTCCTGCACCGGAGCCATCAGCTCCAAGTTGCGAACGACTGACTGTGACCATGACTGGGCCAGTTCCCTTTTGGATCACCACTGAGTCTCCTGCACCCATTGCGAGATAGCCGTTGCCGACATCAATCGTCCCGCGGTTGGCAACATATTGCCCAACAAGCGCGACAGCTTGAGCCTGGATCAATCCCTCGTTGGTCACCTGACCAGTGAGATTTGTAAAGCGATCGCGACCAGCAAGGAAGTCGTTGTTGCTCATCGCACCTGCAGCGGCGAAGAATCCGCCGACTTTGATCACTGCACCATTGCCAATTCGGAATCCTTGTGGATTGATGAGATAGACAATTCCGTTGGAGAGCAGCGTTCCATCGATGCGGGTCAATTCGGAACCCGTCACACGATTCAACACGCGCGAAGTCGCACTCGGCTGAATGAACTGCATGATCTGCCCTGCTTCGACAGAGAGGCGGTCGTATTCGATGATCGCGCCATTACTCGCGCGAACAATGAGACGATTGCCATCTTGCGAGAAGGAGACGTTCCCGCGTCGCACGCGTGCGCCTTGTGCTCCACCTGCATCAGCCAAGCTTGTGATCACCAACAAGCTTGCACAAGCGAATGCTGCGACATTCAGCGATGCACGCAGCCAAGACAAACCGAAGGAAGCAGAGATGAAGTTAGAACTTTTGTTCTTCATGGCGTATTTATTCTCGAATGAGTGAATCAGTAAACAATTGAAGCAGAGACCCGGAAATGACTGCTACCGCTTTGGGCATCAAGCTGATCAACTGAATTGAGCGCTGACAGAGAACCGTTGATCTGCGTACCTGCGATGAGCGTGTGAGACTTTATGTGGGGGGTAAAATGAGAGACATAAATCAAGAATGAGCAAGTTTAACGAGGAGTCGCAATGTACGCTCCCGAATTGACCGTTCCACTTTTGGCGGATTTTCAAGGGATAACTTTAAATCAGCATCGCTTACGGGAGCAGACCGTATCTACGATCGCACTCGTAAAACGCATTATCTCTTGGAACATGAACATTCAAGAGCGTGCCCTTAAGGCAATAGGTCTCACGTGCGGGCGACTCAGTTCGTCAGAGACATTTGATCGACGTACGTTTACTCACAATGCCGCGACTGCTTCCATGTATGGACGCATGACATTGGAGACGCGGTTGATTTTTGCAAACTTCCACAATTCATTGCGGACGCGAGAACTGCGCATGAAGGGCAATCAATCGAACAAAATCACCACAGTCTGCAGCTCTGACTGCTGCGAGATAGTCGCTTCGTATCGCACTTGAAGTACCAATTGTTACTTCTGGCCACTCAATCAATGGAGTGTCATGCAGCAAGAGCCAAATGTTCGCCAGCATGCGCGACCATCTGCCGTTGCCATTTTGAAATGGATGAATTTTGACTGCAGCGTGGTGTATTCGAACTGCTTGTTCCAATATTGGCATCTGTGAACTTTCCCATGCACGAAGATCACCAATCAAATTGTGCAAGTCGATCTCTACTTGGCGCGCGGCGGATCCAATGTTGGTCTCGTTCATGCGCAATTCCCCTGCCCATGTCCAAACATCGCCAAACATTTCTTGATGCAATCTCTTCATCCAACTAATATCAAAGCGAGCACTTCTATTTGTCGGTTTCGCTAATAGGTACTTTAACGTTGCCTTGCGAATATTTTCCGCTTCAGCAGCGTTCAACTGAGCAGTCGTTTGAATCCACCGAACTCGCAGACCAGACAAATCATCAAGCGGAGTCTGACCAGGAATCGATGGCTGTGGCAACATCAAAGAGCCCAAAGTTTGCGCTTTGGACCTGCGAGTATTTCTCGGAATGATTTTTCAACCATTCGCTTGTATGCGTCTTTTCCGACTGCCTGGCTTTCCAAGGCGCTTGTGCCTTGAACTAGTCGAGCCACCTGCATGGCTTTCTTTCGAGCTTGCTGTCGGCAGAGTGCGTCGACGCTTGACTCGCCGAGTTCGAAAGAGAGACCAAGTGCTTCGGCGATTGCTGCGATGTTTCCAAATGATGCTGCAGCGATTTGTCCGCCAAAGATGCGCTTGACTGTTGGGATGGAAACGCCACTTCGTGACGCCAAACTTTGAAATCCAATTCCAAGCATTTTTCGGCGGGTTTGCAGGCGTTCTGCGGTAATTGGGAGGATATTGCTCATGGTATTTTCGTATCATATACAATACACTTTTTGAATCAAGCCAAAGGCGCTTTTCTGTTGTCAGCGGATTTCCATCAGAAATCCCGCTCTGGATCAAATCAGTACAAATTTCTTGTGGTGCGAGTGCTGTGTTTTTGGGAGTTGGGACGCTCCGAGGTTTGCCTACGTTTTGTACGTAGCATAAAAAAAACAGAACGAATCCAACACTTGCTACAAAAGCAAAAATTGCCAAAGCAATTGGAGTATGTGCTAAAGAATTAATGAGATAAAATTATGAATCAAATTGTCTATATCTTAAAAAATGAATGTATGCC
>CAJCCX010000029.1 GCA_903961015.1 uncultured bacterium | reverse complement strand
GGCGAACGTGGACCTCCACCTGATGGTGAACGTGGACCAAGACCCGGCGGCGAACGTGGACCTCCACCTGATGGCGAACGTGGACCAAGACCCGGCGGCGAACGTGGACCTCCACCTGATGGCGAACGAGGACCAAGACCCGATGGAGCAAGACCCGATGGACCACGTGCAGGCGGCGAGCGCGGTCCACCTAGAGGCGGTCCACTTGGTCCACCACAATCGATCAGCTTTGAACGAACAGACACGAAATCGTTCCCCAGCAATTGGTTCAACGCTCCTGCCAATGCAGTCGAAGAAAGTCCTCCACAATAAGCCCAGTGGTGTAAACATATTGGCGTGCCGACTCTCTATGTGGTGATCCCTGTTTTCAATGAGCCTGAGACGCTGGGCTATTGCGTTAGAAAAGTCCTTGCAGTTTCGCTGCCAGTGGCTTGGACCATGCGCATCGTTCTGATCAATGACGGATCTGATTCGGCAACTCGTCTCGCATCCGAACAACTCGTCGCGCAATTTCCAAATTCGATGACGTTGTTGCATCACCAAATCAATCGAGGAAAAGGTGCGGCACTCCAAACCGGATTCGCTCACGTTGTGACGGCATCCAAAAATGCCCTTGATGCGATGATCATCCAAGATGCAGACTTGGAGTATGACCCAAACGATTTCGTGCCTCTCATTCATGCTCTCGAATCGAACGCAACAAATTGCTCCGCATTTGGAAACAGATGGCACAAAGGATCTGTGCAACTCGGCGCGAAAGGTTGGCTGCACATGAGAGCCAATCGACTCCTGACAACTTTCAGCAATCTTGCGACAGGTCTGCGTGTCACAGATATGGAGTGTTGCTATAAAATTATTCCTATCGAAGTGCTTCGAAAAATTCTGCCCATGCTGACGGAAAATCGATTCGGAATCGAACCTCAAATCGCCGCCGCACTAGCTCGAACTGGAGTCTTGGTTGTTGAGGTTCCCGTCTCGTACTCCCCCCGATCTTTCAAGGAGGGGAAAAAAATCGGATCAATCGACGGATTGCGTGCTTTTTGGGTGATCTTCCGCTCAAAATTTTGTTTTTGATCGATCAAAAGACCAAGTCTGACTTGGAAAATCCAAAATCTGGGATATTGTTTCATCTATGAAGATCATTTCTCTCTCTATCGCTGTATTGATAACTCCCTGCGCGGTGGCAAGTTCGTTTGACTTCCACTTCCTTCCGGCAAGCACTGCTCAGCAAACTCTTTCGCTCTTGTATCCGCTTGCAGGCACTTTCATCGGTGACTACGACGTCACGACAAATCCAACTGGCACTCGAACCATTCCTGGATTCTTCGGCGGTTCTGGGAATCAGGCGATTCCATACACATCAATACTTCGACTCGGTGATGCCATCGATTCGAATCCACTTGGAACATTCAAGTTGGATATCGGCGCAAATGGAATGTGCACAATCTCAAATTTCACAACAGACCTTGTCAATCAAACTCCAGGCACCGTCACCATTGACATGATCTTCACTTATTCCAGTTTTCACACGGTTGCACCGAATGCAATTTTCCCATCCGTTGGAGAAATCACAATCCCAATTGCAACTGGCTCGG
This sequence comes from uncultured bacterium, assembly GCA_903961015.1. GTDB lineage: Bacteria > Planctomycetota > Phycisphaerae > Phycisphaerales > SM1A02 > F1-60-MAGs104. The sequence goes on along the minus strand of CAJCCX010000029.1, from coordinate 2,695 downwards.
TGAAAGCCGCAACGGCAGTTCAGAGCGGACCTGCAGTTGGCGTACTCGTTGAAACTGCTCCCAACACATACACAATTTCGATTCCTATCCCAGTCAATATTCTGGTTTCTGGGAGCGCGGGAGGACAACCATTCGGTGGCGATCCAGTGCCCGCCATTCTGGCATTCGCTGGAACATTGACCATCAATGGTGCCACGGCAACTTTTCTCTCTTCAGCAGCATCGACTGATCCCGTCGGTCCATTGGCTCCACTTCCCGCGCTTGTCAATCAACCACTCCCCATTCCCACCGTATTGCCAGCTGGATCGACAGCGAATCTTCTTCTCTCTGGAACTTTTTCAGAAGGAACGGGAACTTCAGTCTTGAATATTTCAGTGAATGCAACGGGAATTCCGTCGTACGTCCTTGGAGATATGAATGCCGATGGGCATGTGACAGGCCTGGACTTGGCATACCTCCTCTCTTCATGGGGAACTGCCAATCCAATTGCGGATATCAACCAAGATGGAATCGTTGCGGGTTGGGATCTGACTGCCATGCTCAGCAATTGGGGGGCTTAATCCAAATTCCCGTGTCCCCACTGAGAACAATCCCCCCAATGATTTCAAGGAGATTGATCAATGAATTCCATCACCACACTTTCAACACTCATTGCAATCACAGCAGCAACAACTGCATCTGCACAATCAATTTTTCCAACGGTACTACCCTGGAAAATTAATACAACTGGACAAACCGGCTTTCAAGGATTCGCTGCCAATGTTCAATCGGTTCGTTACGGCGCAACCTAGGTCTATGTTGCTTCAAGCGGAATCCCTTCATATTCCATCGGACCATGGCCAAACAATCCTGGTTCGCCAATCGCTCAGAACTGGTCCTTTCGATTGCCGAGGAATCCTGTGCCTGCAACAACACCGACGGCTGTTGGAGGTGGACACATCGGCGTGTACGTCAACGGTGTCACATTCTTCAATCCAGGTGATGCGCGCTCGTATAACAATATGAATATCTGGCGTCAGAACGCGATGTTCTTCGAAGTCAACGGTTTTGATTCTGCGCTTGGACATCCAGCAGGTACTGAGTATCACCATCATCAACGAACTCCTCAACTTTTTGGCGGAGATCCGACGCATCACTCACCGATTATTGCTTATGCCTTTGATGGATTTCCTGTCTATGGTCCGTTTGGATTTGCAAACGCAGATGGAACTGGTGGTGTTGTGAAGATAACGAGTAGCTATCGAACCAGAAACATCACACAGCGCACAACGCTTCCAAACGGAACTCAATTGACCCCGGCACAGTATGGACCTGTAGTTTCGACAACCGCTCCAATCGGTTGCTACATCGAAGACCACGAATATGTAGCTGGTCTTGGAAAGTTAGACTCGAGCAATGCCAGATTCTGCATCACACCCGATTATCCCAACGGAACATATGCATACTTCTCTCCAGTGAATGAGAGCGGCATCAGCGTCTATCCGTACATGATCGGTCCGACATACCGTGGCGTTCTCGTTACTGGAAACACCGGCCCAGGAAATGGGCATAACACTCCTACCGAAACAGTCGTCACATTTTGCTGCACACCATGCGAAGCCGACACGGATCTCAACCGAATCGTTGATGGTGTTGACCTTGCAAATGTTCTTTCGAGATGGGGCGGCGGCGGCGGGTTGGGTGACATCAATCGCGACGGAATCGTCGATGCTGCTGATCTGACGTCGCTTCTTGCTGGGTGGGGAAATTGTTCCTAAAAAGACCAACTCGGCAGTAATTTGCCCGTATTGAATCGCAATCTGCTCAATTCGACAGCGCTTTCACTGCTTTGCTGCTTTGCAAATTCGTTGCACGCAAGCGACAGTGATCTGCAAGACCCAATCGAAATCGTAAAAACTATTGTTGCAACAAATTGCATTCGCTGTCACGCTGGACAAGGACCTGGACCATTTACTCTCCTGACCGATGGCGATCTTGCACGACATGGACCCACCATGGTCGCCGCTGTTGAATCTGGATTGATGCCGCCTTGGCTGCCCATTGGAGAGCGAGGAATTTTTCGAGATGATTGCAGATTGTCTGCCACTGAGATCGCTGCATTTACTTTGTGGAAGACACAGGGATTCCCGACCAAGAAAAATGCGCGCGAGAAACTGACGCCTGCGACATCAGCGATTGCCCCATCTCTCTCAGTTGATGTCGCACGAGATTGGATTCCAAATCCTGAAGACCCAGAATCATTGCGCTCGTTCGCGACTGTGATTGGAAATGGGAAACCACTTCATATTCGAGGATGGAAAATCACTCGCGACTCACCAACGCTTGCCGTGCGTTACAACCTGTTGACATGTGATGGACCAGAAGCGCTTGCGCTTGACGAGTCGGATCCCGCCCCAGGATTCTTTGGGCTCGGCGATCGGCAGAATAAAATCAGCGGCAGTGCAGGTGCGATTGGTGTTGACAGCGAGTTTCAACTTCCGGCAGGATTTTCCTTCGCACTGCCAGCCAAGGCGACGCTCGTAACAGAAGTTCTCTCAAGCGGTCGAGGGCGACCAGAATCCGCAGGCGCAATTTTTCAAATGATCCCTGCGCTTGAAACGGATCGCATCGTTAAAGATTTTTCTGTCATTCCAGATCGAAGCGCGCCAGCGCAGCGCACAAATCAGATTGTTTCAGTCACCACAGAAGCGTTGAG
>CAJCCX010000028.1 GCA_903961015.1 uncultured bacterium | reverse complement strand
TTTGATCGGCTGGCGAGTGGATTTCACCAAGGAAGGTCTTTACAGTTTTTCCACTGGAACTCGTGCAATTCTGAAGTCTCTCGACGAACCTGTGCGACTGGATTTTTATGTCTCAAGAGAATCGATTGCTGACATTCCAGAACTTCGTGCGCACGCCCAGCGCGTAGAGGAATATCTAGAAGAACTTGTCGATCTCTCTGCGGGCTCATTGGAAATTCGCGTCATCAATCCGCAACCCTTCAGCGAAAGCGAAGATGACGCACGCGCCGCTGGTCTGGTGGTGACGCCTGTGAATAACAGCGGAGCAACAGCGATCTTGGGCGTGGTTGCAGTTGGACCGACTGGCCGAACGAAATCGATTCCTATCTTTGCACCTGAACGAGATTCATTCATCGAGTATGAAGTCTCGAAGGCCATTGCAACGGTCGGTCGAACTTCCAAACCGAAAGTTGGATTGCTTTCTTGCATGCCACTTCAACCTGCGCGCATGATGCAGAATGGTTCGCCCGCTCCTGCTGGTCCGCGCCCATTCGTAATCGAGCAAATGCGCGAGCTCTTTGATCTTGTTGAAATCCCGGTGGATGCCGCGGCGCTTCCACAAGGTATCGATGCACTTCTGTTGGTGCAGCCGCGCAAGCTGTCCGAGTCAATGCTTCGATCGATTGATGCGTGGGCAGTTGGCGGTCATCCATTATTGGTCCTCGCAGACCCATTTTCTGAAACAGATACGCACCCAGATTCGCGTGAAATGGGCATGAAAGTCTCGGCGACAACTTATGATTTTCCTTTGCTGCGTGCATGGGGCTTGGACATTCCACGTGATATGGCTGTTGGTGATTTGAATTACACCACGCGCATTCAGACGCCCACCGAGGGCGGAACGATGCGAGAATTGAATTATCTTGCATGGCTCAGTCTGACTCGTGATGCACTCAATCAATCCGATCCGCTTGTAAGCGGCTTTGAAGCGATCAATTTTAAGAGTGTCGGTGAGATTCAGCGGGCGAAGGATGTCGATCCTGCGATTGTGCCGAAGATTGATCCAATTGTTTTTTCGAGTGATCGTTCGCAGCTCATTCAGACTTTGAAGTTGGGATTTTTCGGCGATGCCGAGCAGTTGCTTCGTGATTGCAAACCCGATGGCGTGCGCCGCATCTTGGCGGCAAGAATCACTGGGCCGATTGGCAGCGCATTTGGTCCGACCATCGGTAATGCGAATATCGTAATCATCGCTGACGCAGATTTATTGGCGGATGAGACATGGGTGCAAGATGATCCTCAGTCGGGAATGAAGCGTGCGTTCTCTGACAACGGTCCACTGATGATCGGTCTACTTGAACGAATGGCTGGCGACCCAGCAGTTGCAACGCTTCGTTCGCGCGGAAAGTTTCGCAGACCGTTCGAGCGGGTCGAAGAAATTCGCAAGGCAGCTGAGGAGCGATACATCGCCAGAGAAAAAGATCTTCTGTTGGAAGTTCGAAAAGCTGAAATCAATATCGCGCAATTGCAAAGCAAGAGTGGGGGCAAGGAGTCTGGACAGATGCTGCTTTCGGCCGAGCAACAAGCAGAACTGGCGGATTTGCAGACGAAGGTCAACTCGTATCGCAAGGAACTTCGTGGCGTACAGTTTGGTTTGCGACAAGATGTCGATTCGCTTGGGCAGAGGCTTCTTGTGATGAATGTTGTTCTCTGGCCGTTGATCGTCGCACTTGTTGCGGGGCTTTGGTGCTGGCGTGCTGCGCGAAGAGTCGATCGCTCGCGACCAGAAGAGAACTAGAGCATTCTTCCCAATCAAGTTTGATCGTTGCAATCGCCGATGGAGTCCCTGCGGCACTTTCGCTGCAGAAGGAGTTTTCTCTATGGAATCAGGTACAGGAAAATCGTGTTGTTCAACTTCAGATCAGGGTTCGTGCAAGTCTTGCAAATGTCGCATCGTCAGTTTCATTTTCAAATTAGCAATCGTTGGATTGCTTACGTGCATTGCGAGCAGTTTGTGGGAGATCGACAAGTCGATCGGAAGAATGGCGCCAGCTGCGGTTGCGAAGCCATAAAAAACGACCTTAAAAAACAACCGCCCCAAATTGAGTTTGGGGCGGTTGAAGAGGCCGAGGTGGGATTCGAACCCACGAATAACGGATTTGCAATCCGTCCCCTTGGGCCACTTGGGTACTCGGCCGAGGGAGTGCTATGTTGGCTTGTATCTCTCTCGCCGTCAAACGGTTGAAAAAGATTTTCGAAATATGGGATGTAAATCTGGGATTTGCCGTAAACTGTTGTCCGTCACAAAGGAGACATCAAATATGAGCCAAGCCACCCAAACAGCCCCTGAAACTGCCACAGAAACTGTCGTTGCGCCAAAGCCAATGCGAGCTGGGCCAATGGGTCCATGGGCAGTCATCGTTCATAACGACAACGTGAATACATTTGACTTTGTGATTCGTTGTTTGCGTGAAATCGCTCGACTTGAGATGAATTTGGCTGTCACCAAGACCAACGAAATCCATCACGAAGGTGCATCGCAAGTCACTCACACGCACCGCGAACACGCGGAGTTGATCTGCGAGCGTTTGCAAGGTCGCGGACTTACTGTCACTGTCGAACCAGCGTGATCGTTTTCTCGCGAACCATTTTCGCCGCTGTTCTGTTATTCCATTTTGCACTTTTGGCATTTGCTCAAACTGTTCCTGTGCAAAAGACTTTGCCTGCCCCGCCTGTCAAGCAAGCGCCGCAAGTCGCGCCGGATAAGCCCGCAGAATCTGCGCCCATTGCTCCATCGGTCGCGTTGCCGACGATCGAAAAAATTGGTGCATCTAAAATCGAGCCACCTGCTGCGGCGAATTCCACACTTGTGATCACTCCAGCCCAAGAAGCGGCGGAAATTCTTGCTTCTGGAAAATTTCTTGCGCCTTTGATTCCTGAAGGTGGATTTCTGGTGCGCGCTTCTGGAACGCTTGGACGCGACGAATTTTTTGGTGTTTGGACATTCGAACTTGATGGTCGCGTCGATGGCGCTGCCGATCGATCGCTGATTCTTCTGCCTGCCGAGCCTCTCGCCGACATGATTCAGCGTCACGTGTCAACGATCAAGGATGGAACGTCCGCGCCGATGTTTGAAATCAGCGGACAAGTCTTGGTCTTTCACAAACGCAATTTTCTCTTGCCCACATTTGCAGTTCCTATAGATCGACGCGTTGAACGACCTGCGGTGCCGAAGCTCTTGCCGCCGGGTTCGAAAGGCGCGCTTGAACTTGCGCAAAATCGTTTGGTCCCAGCGACTGGTGAAACTGCGACAGCTGTGGGAGTTGTAACATCTGCGGAGGCTGGGACAGCCGCATTGACTGCTGCGACTGTGGCTGCTGATGCAAAGAGCGTCGATCCAGAAAAATTCGCAAATGATCTTGAAAATCGATTGAACGAACGCGTTGCGGTTGTTCCTTCAAGTGCTGACAACGCTGCGCCAGCAATTGCAGCAACCCCTGGAACACCGCAGCCTTCGCGCACAGTCGCTCCCGCCACGGATCTCACTGCCAGCGTGATGCCAATGATCGAAGCGCGAACAACGCCTCTTTCATCTGCCACGCCTTCAACACTTCCGTTGCTGCCGCCCATGAGGGTGCAGAGTCGACGCGGAACGATCACGCGGGATCCGCTGACAGGAACGTGGCGATTTATTTTCGCTTCAGGTCAACACGACAATGGAGATATTGCTCTGGAACTTTTGCCATGTGGAATGCTGAATCAATTGATCGCAAGCGCACGGTTGCGTGATGGAGCATCTCATGTCATGTTGACTGGAGATGTCACCGTTTTCGAGGGACGAAATTATCTTCGCCCTATTCGTTCCCAAGTTCTTACTGCGGGAAAATGGATCGGGCCGTAAACAAGCTTGAGTGTGCGTTGGGACTGAAGGTGTGATTCGCACGGATTTCAGCCTCAGTGCTATCCTCCTTCATCTCATGGCAAAGACAACATTAAAATCCTCAACACCAGTCAAAGCAAAGACACCAGTCAAAGCAAAGGCACCAGTGAAAGCAAAGGCACCAGTCAAAGCAAAGACACCAGTGAAAGTCACAACAAAAATAATGACAAAGACAATTAGCAATTTTCCAACCGCTCGCATCGAAACATCTCTGGGTAATTTCGAAGTTGAATTGTGGAAAGACGTTGCTCCAAAGCACGCCGCAAACTTTCTGAAGTTAGCAAAGAGCGGTTTTTACAACGGCCTGATTTTTCACCGTATTCTTGCGGGCTTTGTCATCCAAGGTGGATGCCCAGATGGTGATGGCACGGGCGGTCCCGGATGGGAAGTTGAAGCGGAATTCAACAATCGTCGCCATGAAGCTGGCGTTCTTTCGATGGCTCGTTCGGCCGATCCCAATAGCGCCGGAAGCCAATTCTTCGTCTGCTTGACCCGCGATGGATGTAAGCATCTCGACGGTCAATACACTGCATTCGGCAAAGTCACATCTGGCATGGACACGGTCGAGAAACTCGGCGCTTTGGCCTGCGATCGAAATGGAATGCCAAAGAATCCTCCAAAGATGGTCAGGGTTTCTGTCACGTGACAGATTCCCCCGCGAGTGGCGGGGATCGTTATGCGCAGTTGCGTGAAGCGATGATCGCCTTTCGCGACGCACGTGATTGGCGTCAGTTTCACGATGCAAAGAATCTTGCCGAAGGACTGACCCTCGAGGCTGCGGAACTTCTGGAGATTTTTCTTTGGAAGACCACGGACGAGTCGCGCTTGATGGCCACCGACCCTGCAGTTCGAGCGAAGGTGAGCGAAGAGGTTGCGGATTGTTTCTTGTTCTGCGTGTTGATGGCCGACGCATTTGGCATAGATCTGATCGACGCGGCGCAGAAAAAAATTGAAATCAATGCGCAGAAATATCCTGTTGAAAAATCGCGCGGGCGGCGGGATAAATATGACAAGCTTTAATGGAAACGCAGCTTGAAGCTGAGCCGGAATTGCAGCGCAAGCAAGCGAACGACAAGAAAAGTATTACTCAGTAATCACCGTGCCGTCGGCGCAACTTCGCCAACATTGGTTGTTGTCTTGATGCGATCTTGGCGGCGATCAATACCAGGCATGCGAGCAGGGGCAGTGACAAGTTGCATCGCCAAGATCATCGGGATGTTTGCAGGTCGACCTTCGGCGATATCCGCAATCGGAGTTGCCGCGATCGAATCAACAGCACGAGATCCAGAGACCGCATATCCAAACGAGCAATACTGACCATCAAGTCTCGCCGTCCCTTCGCGACCGAGTGCGAAAAAGAATTGCGAACCTGCTGAATGTGGTTCATCTGCGCGAGCCATGGAAATCACCCCATAATCGTGAGGCAGGGTGCTTGGTTCGAGAGCAAGCGCAAATCCTGGTCCGCCGTTGCCGGTCAATGTTGGATCGCCGCCTTGAATGACAAATGGTTTTCCTTCACGATCAGCTGGAACAACTCGGTGAAATCCACTCTGGTCATAAAAACCATCCCTTGCGAGTGTGCGGAAGTTCCATGCCGTGCTTGGAGCTTCATCTGGCGCGAGTGCGACGAGAATTTCTCCGTGGTCTGTGCGAATCAGAACATCCATATCGGTGTATGTCTTAAACCCAGAAATGATCGGCGGATCACCAGCAATCCACGTCTTGCGCTCTGCATCGATTGTTGGATCATCCGCGTCCAAAGGTCGATCACCCCATCCGATGATTTTCGTGAATGTGGCAGTGCTATTCGGTCGAGTCGCGCGAGTCGTTCGCACTGGTGGCGGTTCACGAATTGGTTGAATGACTATTGGAGGCCCGAGGGGATGATCGTCTTGCACGAGTTGCAACCATGCAGCGCATTGGAGCGAGTCGATGCCAGAAATAACTTCGAGGAGATTGACTCGACCCTGCACTCCTTTGGCCATGCCAAGCACTTCACCATTGCGATCGATGAGCATCAGCGTCAAAGTCTCGCCTGCATCTCCGCGACGAATATTGATTTCAATTGGACCGTGTGGAGGACAATACAAACGTGCTGGGCGCATTGATGCGGTTTGCATTCTAGGTGTTCGCATAGAAGTAGGATCATTTGGATCGATTGTGTTTTCTCGAAAGCGCCGCAATCTTTCTATGACATCGGGTGAATCGGCGGGGACAACTGGGCGCGTACGAGTTGTGTCTCGCTCTGGTCGCTGAACTGGATTTGCAGCTGGTCTTGGAGTTGGAGCCGCTACTGGTTCAGGAATTGGTGAGGCGGGAATCTCGGGACTTTGCGCTTGCGCATTCACAACGAATACAAATGTCAGCAAAAGCACAAATTTCATCGTGTTGGACATAACAACACGCTATCACAGAGGCGACTTGAAGTGCCTTCAAATCTCTTCGCCAATTCGTATGATCCAAATATGACCGCATCGAATCGACCAAGCATTTCGAACTCCAGGCTCATTGTTGGTTTGGAAATTCATGTCGAATTGGCGACGAGATCAAAGATGTTCACTCGTGCAGCAAATGTAGCGCACCCAGATTTTTTCTCGGCGGAGCCAAACACCTTGGTGGATCCGATTGTCGCGGCACTTCCTGGAACGCTTCCTGTTATGAATCGGCGTGCAATCGAAATGTCGATGATGGTCGGACTTGCCTTGAATTGCACCATCGCATCACAATCGAAGTGGGACCGTAAAAATTATTTTTATCCCGACTTGCCAAAGGGTTACCAAATCAGTCAGTACGACATGCCGCTCTGCGCGAAGGGTTGGTTCGATCTGACTCTGCCTGACGGGTTGATGAAGCGAATTGGGATTGTGCGTGCGCATTTGGAAGAAGACACCGGAAAACTTGGGCACGAACTTCCAGGCGGTGTTCCATTCGATGGATCCCTTGTCGATTTGAATCGTGCCGGGACTCCACTGCTCGAGATTGTGACCGAACCAGACTTTTCAACATCCGAAGAAGTCGTGGCATTCGCGCAGGAATTGCGAAATCTTTGCCGATTTCTTGGAGTGACGGAAGGGATCATGCAGAAGGGGCATATGCGCTTCGAACCGAATGTCAATCTTGCGCTGACACTTTCGGATGGTCGCGAAGTGCGCACGCCAATCAACGAGATTAAGAATCTCAATTCGTTTCGAGCAGTTCGCGGTGCGATCGATCACGAAGTCGAGCGCCAAACAACCGAGTGGATTGAGACTGGTCGAGAGCAGGGGCGCGGTATGAAGTCCACTCGTGGATGGGATGATGTTGCCAATGTCACTATCCTTCAGCGTGAAAAAGAAGACGCGCACGATTATCGATATTTCCCGGATCCAGATCTTGTTCCAGTTGAAGTTGACGCGCAGTGGCTCGCGAAAGTCCGTGCAGAGATGAAGGAACTTCCATCATCGAGAAAATCTCGATATGTTGCTGCTGGAATTGGCGAAAAAGATCTCCGACAATTGATGGACCTTCCTTCACTTTGCGTTTTCTTCGATGCTGCAGTGGATGCGGCAGGTGGCGCAGCGTCATCGATTCTCGTCGCAAAGATTGTGTTGAATGCTGGAGCGCGCCGAGCGAACGAGCTTTCGATCGCAATCGCAGATCTGGGTATCACCCCTCGGCAAATCGCAGACATCATTGCGATGCGCGAAGCGGGCTCGATTTCTGCACAGGGAGCGGAACAACTTTTTGGACTTGCGTGCGAATCTGCTGATACAGCTCAAGAACTTGCACAGCGTGCTGGCTTGATCGTCACCAACGATCAAGGACAATTAGAGGCATGGGTTGACGCGGCGATTGCTGCGAACAAGCAAGCTGCTGATGATGTTCGCGCCGGGAAAATGGCGGCGATCGGACGAATTGTTGGCGCAGTTGTGAAGCAAGCCGGAGGATCGGTCGACGGGAAAGCCGCGCAAGCGATGATCATGAAAAGAATCGGGAGTGATGCGTGAACACTTCTCCACTCGTTCCAACATATTGGCGTGAACAAGGTATCGAGCAGGTGCTTATCGATGAAGCTTCGATCGCGCGTCGTGTGCGCGAACTTGGCCAAGAACTTTCCCTTGAATTCGCGGATGGAAAAGATGTCGTGTTGGTCGCGGTCTTGACTGGCGCGGTTGTCTTTGCGGCAGATTTGATGCGTGCAATTCCAACGCGCGTGGCGATTTCTATGGTCAGCGTCACTTCCTATGGCGCATCTACAACCAGTCAGGGAGCAGTTCTTTCTTCTGCGCTGCCAAAGAATCTTGCTGGCAAGCATGTGGTCATCGTTGATGAGGTGCTGGATTCTGGCGGAACGCTTCGATTACTTCGAACTGAATTGAGTTCGCTCGGCGTTGCATCGCTGCGCGCTTGTGTGTTATTGAGAAAGCAGCGCGAACAAGCGATGTCGACGAAATGCGAGATGGTTGGATTCGACATCCCCGATGTTTTTGTTGTTGGCTATGGATTGGATTTCAACGATGAATTCCGCAATATGCCATTCGTGGGCGTGCTCGGCGAGGACGGAATTCGTGAGAGATCTCCGCGGTGAGCCCCGCCATCGCCAGCGACGCCGAGGAAGTTCGGGAGTTCGCGGGATTGATTCGCGATGATGAAACTGTTTTGCTGATGATTCGACCGAGCGCATGGTTTATTTTTTCGACGAGTATGGGTGCGTTGCCCGCCGCCGCCGTCGCAGGAGGACTGCTCATGCTTGCGTCGCTCGATCCATCGATCCCATGGGATTTCCGTGGAGCAATTCTTGCATCGGTCGCAATTCTTATGGCTCGCGCAGCATGGCAGACGATCGATTGGATTTTTCGGCTCTATATATTGACCGACTGCAGAATCGTGGTGCGCCACGGAGCGATACCAGAAATTCACGAATGTTTGTTGGGCGAAGTTGCAGGTATTGGTCAACCGTACCGTTGGTCTGAGCGGATGGGTAACACAGGTTCGCTCGCAATTTTATCTGGTCCATCCCGCAGAATTCGTCGTGCGCGTCGAGTGAAGCAGACTCAACAGTTTGAGGAATCACCGTTGAGTGTTAAGAAAGCAGAAGGTATTCGCGAGCATCCTCGGGTGCATGTTGATCGCAATCTGGAGTGGTCTGTGATTCGCGATTCAGAGAATGTTCGGCGAACAATTCTGAATGCAGTTTCGCGTTATCGCTGAATCGAGCGACAGAAACAGCCGCAGAAATGCATAAGTGGTCAGCCGTGAAAAGTCCTCTCGGGGCTCAGACAGTCCTCGGCGACCGACACGATCTGGTTTGCGAAATTTTATTACAAGTCCCGTCGGCCGCCTGCGGAACTCGCCCGAGAGAACTTTCCAACGGCTGGAGACGCAAGCGAATTCGCGACGGACCTGAAAAACGTTCGAGCGAGAATTTGATTCGCTACCGTGGGCAGCGGAATGATTTGAACCCCGGCGAGTTTGCAAGCCGAGCCGGAGTCTGCGTAGGCGAGGCGCAGCATGTTTGAGCCCGGGGGCAAATCAGTCCGCTGCCAAAATCTGCACGAACCACTTTTGAGCCCATGCATGTTTGAGCCCGGGGGCAAATCAGTCCGCTGCCAAAATCTGCACGAACCACTTTTGAGTCCATGCATGTTTGAGCCCGGGGGCAAATCAGTCCGCTACCAAAATCTGCACGAACCACTTTTGAGTCCATGCATGTTTGAGCCCGGGGTCAAATCAGTCAGCTGCCAAAATCTGCACGAACCACTTTTGAGCGTATTTCAAACCCAGCGATTTTCTCTGGGATTCGGCAACTTTTCGCCCAGCACCTTCAATGCGTCAGCGTCCGCAGGTTGAAGATCCGTCGGCGCAACAATTTGAATTACAGCAAAGAAGTCGCCTGCAGTTTTGTTTGCGGGAGCGATTCCCTTTCCAGTCACGCGCAGTTTTTTCCCGCTTGGTGTTCCCGCAGGAATTTTCAACTTGACTGTTCCCTTCAGCAAAGGGACATCAATCGAAGTTCCAAGCGCCGCCTCTACAATCGTGATTGGCACATCGATTGAAACATCCATGCCATCGCGATAAAACCAAGAATGCGGCGCAACTCGAATCACAAGCATCAGATCTCCAGGCGGACCGCCGCCAGTTCCATCATGGCCCTTGCCTGCAACTCGCATTGATCCGCCGCTGGCGATCCCCGCAGGAATACGAACATCGATCGCAGAATTTTTCCCTTGCGAATCTCGAATAGAAACATTGCGAGTACCTCCCACCGCAGCAGTCATGAAATCGACCGTTACTTCGATTTCCATATTCTGTCCCGCTTGCGCAGCGGAGCGTCCTGATCGCCCGCGCTGCGTTCCACCGCCGCGGAAGAAATCACCAATACCGCCAAGTCCACCCATCATTTCTTCGAGGTCTTCAGGTTTGACATTCTGCCAAGGACCACCAGCTTGACCGCCGCCAGTTTGACTGCGACCCTCTCGACCACCGAATGGATTTGCGTTGGAGCCCAGATGTCCGAATTGATCGTATTGCGATCGTTTCTCGGGATCCGAAAGTGCGTCATACGCTTCTTGCAATTCTGAAAAACGTTTTGGAGCCTCTGGCGATTTATTTTTGTCTGGATGAAATTCCTTCGCAAGCTTGCGATGAGCGCGACGAATCTCGTCAGCACTTGCCGTTCGTGCAATTCCCAAAATTTCGTAGTAGTCCCTTGCCATTTAGAATGACAAGTATAGGACGAGCGGTCACAGATGAGGGTTATGATTGCATCGATGTCCCAATCACCTGTCTCGCTGCCGCTTCTCGCAACTCAAAGAGTCTGTTCGATCCCTGCGAATCAGCCGATTCGCAAGTCGCAAATGACCGTGCGACGATTCACGATTCTTGTCATCGTTCAATTATTGATGATAGTCCATATTGTTCAGTGGCTTGCAGTGGGCGTGACTCTCGCACCGATCGAACCGAGCGAATCGATGGAGACGATCAAGCATGGAGTAGTCACAGTTGGATTTATCTTCTTCGCTATCGCAATTCTTTCGACGGCGATCTTGGGCCGTTGGTTCTGTGGATGGGGTTGCCACATTTTGATGCTGCAAGATTTTTGCGGTTCGTTGCTGCACAAAAGCGGAATTCGCCCGAAGGCATTTCGATCGCGTTTGCTGCGCTGGATTCCCGTTGGGCTCGCCGCGTATATGTTCGTTTGGCCTTTGGTCTATCGATTCGCAATTGCGCCAATCCTGCAGCCAGATCTTGTACCCATGGCACTCTCGTGGAAGATGACAACGGCGAACTATTGGACGACTTTCCCAGGACTGATGATGGCGATCCCATTTCTCTTGGTTTGTGGATTCCTGACTGTATGGTTTCTTGGACAAAAGGGATATTGCACGTATGCCTGCCCATATGGTGGCGTGTTTGCGCCAGTGGATGAATTGGCAATCGGACGCATTCGCGTTTCGGATGCGTGCGAAGGATGCGGTCACTGTACTGCTGTCTGCACTTCCAATGTTCGCGTGCATGAAGAAGTCGCGCTCTATGGAATGGTGGTTGATCCTGGCTGTATGAAGTGCATGGATTGTGTTTCAGTTTGTCCCAAAGAAGCCCTTTCATTTGGATTTGGAAAACCCGCAGTAGGAATTCCGCAAGCGCCGACCGCAGTCAAGAAGTGGGATATTTCTTGGCCTGGCGAATTCGCTCTTTTGGCGGCGGCATTGTTTGCTTTCTATGCCGTCTATTTTCCATTCGGAGAAAGTGCCGCCAAGGCAACAGTTCCACTCTTGTTCGCCTCAGGAATTGCCGCTTGCTTCGCCTTCATGGCGTGGAAGTCAGGGCACATTTTTCTACGATTACCGACGGGATTTCATCGCATAAGTTTGGTTCGTCAACATCGCATCCAACCTTTGGGATTTGCATGGATCGCGACCACCGTATGCCTCGCGTTGGGTCTTGCTGACAACTTCGCAGTCAATGTCAGTGGATGGATGGCTTATCGAAGTGATTTGATCGTTCAATTGCCAGAGTCGCAAGTTTTCTCACAAAAGCCAAGCGAAGTCTCACCAGCTATGCAGTCTGCAGCGCGTGATGGACTGAAGTGGTATGGCCTTACACGTTCGATCAATACAGGCGGCTTGGCACTCTTCGCTCCCAGAAACGAAAATGTTCTCACGCGCATTGTTTGGCTGCATGCAGTCCTCGGGGAGTTTCCACAAAGCGAAGCGTTGCTGCGTCAAGCGTGGAATGAAAATCCGCAAGAGTGGATCGCCACGGTTCTCTCTCGCGTTCTTGATGCGCAGCAGAAAGACCAACAATCTGCGGAGTGGTTTCGCTCGGTTGTCGCAGCGCATCCGACTTGGATCACAATCGTCGACGAGCAAGTTGGTCGTTTGCTTCAAGAGGAACGCCTCGAGGAAGCGATCATAATCGCACGAGATGTTGCCAAGAGTCAGACGGGTTCGACATTTCCGATCCGTCGACTTTCGATGCTGCTCATCGAACACGGCACCACAAATGATGTCGAGGAGGGGATCGCCATCGCTAAGAATTCTCTTGCGAATGATCCGAAGAATGTCGCGATTAGAGCTGCCATTGCACTCGGGCAGTTGCGGCTTCAGCGCCCAGTGGATGCCATAGCAACACTGACTCCTGCGATCGAGCTTGCGCCAAATGAAGCAAAACTTTTCGGACTTCTCGGCGAGGCTTACCGGCAAATTGGTGACGAGACACAGCAGAAAATTGCGGAAGATCGTGCCGAATTGATCCGATCCAGTATGCCAAGTAATTGAACATTGCTATCCTGCGACTTCAAGTGATCATGAACTTCTCCATTGTTGACATCCTCGATTCAAGGGCGATTCGAGTACCGCTGCTTGCGACTGATCGTCGCGGCGCGCTTGAAGAATTAGTCGATGCACTTGCAAGCATCGGCGCGGTGACTGATCCAGAACTTTTCAAGAAGTCAGTTTGGGAACGAGAACAACAGAGATCGACCGGAATCGGCGAAGGCTTGGCAATTCCCCACGGAAAATGTGCGAGCATTCTGCGCCCCGCGATCGCAATCGGGCGACCCTCTCTGCCGATCGAATTTGGGGCGATCGACCGTCGGCCAGTTCGTTTGATTGTGCTGCTTGCTTCTCCGCCAGACAAGATCACAGAGCACATTCAAGTTCTGCACCGTATCAGTCGAATTTTCTCAAACATCGCAACGCGTGAGAGAGTTTGTTTGGCGCCGGATGCTGCGACTCTGTTTGAAGAGTTGCGAATCGCAGATAGCGCGATCGTCGAACGCTGACCAATCATCGCAAGAGTCTTTGCGCAAGGCACGTCAGTCCTGTCGTACTCTGTACACATCTTGTACTGGACGACCATGATGGTTCTCGTTTGCGCAATCAGTGGATCGCCAGCTTCGTCCCAGAACGTAAACCCTACCCCACAAGAACTCTCTGCGTCAGTCGCTGAGATTCGTCAACGGAATAAAATTCCTGGTTTGGTTGTGGCGATCGTGACAAAAAGTGGCGTCGAGTCGATCGCAGTCGACGGCATTCGTCAACAAGGCAAGAGCAACTTGATCACCGCCACCGATCGGATGCATCTTGGATCGTGCACAAAAGCATTCACTGCCACGCTGTGCGCAGTGCTTGTCGCGGATGGAAAATTAAAGTGGACAAGTACCGTTGAAGAGTTGCTCGGCAGTGATATTCCTGCAATGCATCCCGATTGGAAAAGCGCGACACTCGAGGAACTTCTGCGTCATCGCAGCGGCGCTCCATCTGCGCCTTCGCCCGAAGATTGGAAAGAAGCCTTTTCCTGCACTGATTCTGCTGAAGTATGTCGCGCGACATTTGTACGCAGCATGCTTGTGCGCGCGCCTGCACCCACTCGTGCGACATTTGCATATTCCAATCAGGGTTATGCAATTGCTGGACGCATGATTGAGATCGCGAGTGGGAAAGATTTTGAATCCCTGCTTGCAGAGCGTGTGCTTGTGCCGCTGACAATCAAAGATTTCGGATTTGGAATTCCCATGAAGTCAAATAAAGATTCCCCAAGTGGGCACGCAGCAGATGCAATGCCGCGCGATATGGATAATCCAAATGCGATCGCGCCAGCTGGCACGCTCCACATGCCAGTTGGCGAATGGGCGAAGTTCATCGCATTTCATCTTGGTGCAGAGCCACCTGCGGCGCTTGCTGGAGCGGCATCCCAGCTTGCGCATCTTCATGCGCGCGGTGACATCGAACCGTTTGAAGCTCTCGGATGGATGACCGCCGATCGCACGTGGGGCGGCAAGGTCTTGACTCACTCAGGTTCAAACACGCTGTGGTATTGCGTTGCGTGGCTCTCGCCCGAGAAAGGTTTTGCAGTTCTTGCTGCAAGCAATCAAGGCAGTGATGCTGCGGCGAAAGCATGCGATGAGGTTTGCGCTGCTGCGATCCGCGATTTTTCGAAGAATGGCGTTTCCGCCACGAAACATTGAATCGTAAAACTCGCACACAACAGCCAGAAATGTGACATCACGGACCAGAAATCCCGCAACTCATTATGGGCAATTGCCCTTGACCCTGCAGGAGCTGTGCGAGACCCCCATGCGAACACCACCGATACTTTTTAGGGGAACGAGCGCAAACTGCTCTGCCACGAGGGCGAAGATCGCCAAGGTGGCACAGTGTCGCTAGATATTCGGAAATCAGCATCGAGTAGTTACACTTATTGCTCGGAACCGCCGTTTCATAGTGGACTTGTTGGGCACTTGCCCTCGACACTCGAAAAGCGAATTCCTTTCAAGCGCACTGTTTCCGGAGAACCAAATCATGCAGAAGCAACTCAGTCGATTGCCGTTCCTTGCGGTCATCATCGCCACGCTGACCCTCACACTTTCCCACGTAGGAGGGGCAAACATCGCGCCTACGAAACCTGATGTCAAGAAAATTTTCGGCAGGATTCAGTATGTAACGGCATTCCCAGACTACAAGGTCGAAATTGTCTCTGCGCTCGAAGACCTTCGAGTGCAGGAGGTCACGGCGCTCGCCAATTCTGCCGGCAAGTGGCAGATTGTCACCGCACTTCCAGACTTCAAGATTCAAAAGGTCACTGCATTTGCTGATTTCAAGATCAGCTTCGTCAATGCGTTGCCAGGAACTCCGTGAGGCGATCATTCGGAGAGCCTTTGAGGTCAGTGGATTCGTACTCCGTTCGCCATCGATGCAGAGTCATCAAAGACACGCCAGGCGAATCCGCGAAATCTTCAACCGATTTTTCCTGAGTGAGTGCCTCGTCAGCTTCTAAAAAGTCGAACTTGGAACACGATTTCAATCTTTCCCAGAAAACGGAAACGCAATCGCTCGATGTGCTTCATGCCGCGAATATTGATGGTCCTGTTCCTGCTGATGAATACATACAAAATTCAGTAAGGCGCGCATTTCAGCGCGAGCAATCCGCACATTTTCGAAAGGGGGGCGAGGATAAGATTGAAGTAAGACAAAGTGCCAAGTTCAACAAAGAAAAAATCTGCGATCAAGCCAAGCGTGCGACTTCCATTTTTTGGATGCGCCGTCTCATGTGGTTTTCCAAGTCCTGCAGATGACTATATAGAGAAGAAGCTTGACCTGAACGAATATCTCATCGATAAACCATCCGCAACATTTTTTGTGCGCGTGGCTGGAGACTCGATGATTGGCGTGGGCATTCATCCCGATGATTTATTGATCGTGGACCGATCGAAAGAACCTCACAACAAATCGATTGTGCTTGCAATAGTCAACGGAGAATTCACGGTGAAGCGTTACATCTGTCGCAATTCGAAAATCACTTTGAAAGCAGAAAATCCTACATATCAGGACATTGTGATTGTGGAAGGAATGCAGTTCGAGGTTGTGGGCGTCTGCACGAATGTGATCCACAGTCTCAAATGAGCACGCCGCGCGTTCCTTCTCTCGCAACACCAAATGTGTTTGCACTTGTAGACGGCAATAGTTTTTATTGCTCGTGCGAACGCGTCTTCAATCCGTCGCTGAACAATCAACCCGTGGTTGTGTTGAGCAACAACGACGGATGCGCTGTTTCGCGCAGCGACGAGGCAAAGGCGTTGGGCATCAAGATGGGTGATCCATTGCATTTGATCAAGGACATCGTCAAGCGCAACCGAGTCCGGGTGTATTCATCGAACTATGCACTCTATGGCGATCTTTCAGCGCGCATGATGTCCACTTTGGCGCAGTTCACTCCGGAGATGGAGGTGTACAGCATTGACGAAGCATTCTTGTCGCTCGATGGTTTTGGAAATCGTGACTTGAGCGAATACGCACGTGAGATTCGCAAAGTGGTGCGGCGCGATACTGGCATCCCAACTGCAATTGGAATTGGCCCAACAAAAGTTTTAGCGAAGGTGGCAAATCGCCTCGCAAAGAAAAATAATAGAAACGATGGTGTGTTGAATCTGTGCGACCGTGCGACGCAGGAAGAAGTTCTGCACGCATTGCCTGTCGAGGACGTGTGGGGGATCGGCGCACGCAGTGCTGCCAAATTGAATCATGCTGGTGTGCGCACTGCCAAACAACTTCGCGATGCAAATTTGGATGAGATGCAAAAGTTGCTCACGATTGTTGGGCGGCGCATTGTCTTGGAATTGCGCGGAGAATCTTGCTTGGCGCTTGAGATGATTCAAGAGGATCGCAAGCAAATCGTTTGTTCGAAATCTTTTGGACGGCCGGTGTACACGCTGGCAGAATTGCAAGAAGCTGTTGCGAACTATGTCACGCGTGCGTGCGAGAAACTACGACGGCAGGATGGCATTTGCCACACAATGAGCGTGTTTGTTCAGACCAATCGATTCAAAGATGGACCGCAATATTACAACTCGGGCATGATCAAGATGG
>CAJCCX010000027.1 GCA_903961015.1 uncultured bacterium | reverse complement strand
GCTGCGCAACCGCCTGCCACTCCACCTGTTGCGCCTGCAACAACTTGGTCAAACGAAGGTTTGTTTTCGCAGTCAACCCAATTCGCTTTTCAATTGCAGCCAGCGAATCATCCTCAAATGCCAAGCATTGATCAATTGATGGAAACATCGGTCACGCTTTATCAAACGACTTCTCCAAATGGCATGCGCTATTCAGGAAACGCGTTGGCCAACGCCGCTTCGGTCAAGTTGACTCTCGCCGAACTTGCAGCGACAAAAGGATCGCTGACCGATTCCGCGCGAGTTGTCATTCAGAAAGCAGTTGTCGCAACAGTCAATGCTGGTGGCGTGAATGGTGTTGCTTGCATCATGGATGCCGCGCCGACTGCTGATACTCCCAACACAGTCAATGTCGTCGTTGCGCAAGTTGGCAGTGTGCGCACGGTCACTTCTGGTGTGCGAACTGACTCGAAAGAGGAATCAGTCAACGACGCAAGACAAGCCACGATTAAGGAAGAATCTCCGATTCAAGAAGGGGATCTGCTTGAAAAGACGGTCTTAGACGACTATCTCTATTCGCTTAGTCGGTTTCCTGGCCGCACCGTTAGTGCCGCTGTGACCAGCGAGCCGTCTTCGGCCCAAGTGGTGTTGGATTATTACGTTCAAGAAAAAAATGTCTTTGATGTTTTCGCATCGGTTTCGAATACGGGAACGGAACAGACAAACTATTGGCAGCAGCGAGTTGGAATCTTGGCGACGCAGCTGTCAAACAACGATGACATTCTTGCTATCGAATATCAGACAGCAAGTTTCACACAGACGCAGTCTGCCAGCGGCTATTACGACGCGCGCGTCGGGACGATGCAGAATCTTCGCTGGAGAGTGACTGGAAATTGGGGGAATTACAACTCGTCCGATGTTGGTCTTGCAGGCGAAGATTTCAACGGCAGCAATTGGGGATTTCAAGGCGATCTGATTTGGACTTTTTATCAGAAGCAAAACTTTTTTCTTGACTTCGATGGATCGGGTCGAGTCTGGAATTCCTATACGAATAACGAACTCTTTCAAACAACTGGCGATGCAAACTTTGTGACCGTATCCGGAACATTTGACGCGCTTGCTCTTGGCGATACTTGGGCAATTCAAGGCAGTCTTGGCGCTTCATACACAGCAACGAATGCCGATCAGGAGTCGCTCGACAATCTTGGTCGCACGGACACTTCGACCAACTGGACAACGATCAATGGTTCGGTCTATGGGTCTATCTATATGGATCCTTGGTTTGATTCAGCGTGGGGGAAAAATACTGGGATGTACAAGCCATTGGTTCACGAACTTTTTGGTTCGTTGCGTGGTCAATACGCATTTGATTATCGCTTGACGCCACTGTCGCAGTACACGATGGGAGGCCTCTATACAGTTCGTGGATTTGCCACTTCGATTAATGCAGGTGATAGCGCATTGGTCGGCACGGTTGAATATCGAATGCATCTTCCGCGGATGTTTGCAGCAACAACGCCGACGAGCAAATTTCCATTTGTTGATCGTCCGTTTCGCTGGGCGCCGGATAGTTCCAATGGCGCAAGTCCAGATTGGGATCTTGTCTTAAGCACTTTCTTTGACGGCGGCACGATCTCAAATAGTAATGCGTTTGAATTTGAAGTGAACACACCGATGTATAGCGCAGGTGTTGGTCTTGATCTTTCCATTCTCGACAATATTTCCATCGGAGTTGATTGGGCGTGGGCGCTCAATTCGATTGATCAACTCGATGTCCAAAGCGGCAGCAGTCAGTTCTGGTTCTCGGCTTCATTTGTCTACTGATTTTTATTGCAAAAGAAAAATACACCATGAAGAACGCCAATTCTACTTTTATCTCGTCTTCCTTCGGTTTGTCGTGGTTGCGCACATCGCTGAATGTTGCCGCATTCGCTTGCGCGAGCTTGTTGGTGATCACCAGCTTGGCCGATGCAGGTGGAGCGCAAGGGGCGCGCGTTCGGCGCGGAAATGTTTCTTTCTCGCAAGATGGAAATCGTCTCGTTGTTCGCGCGAGTAATGGTGCGATCATCGAATACGACCGTCTCTCTATCGAGGCAGGTCAGATCATGCAGTTCATTCAGCCGAGTTCAAGTTCGCGCGTGTTGAATCGTGTGACTGGTTCCCAATTAACGCGCATCGATGGAACGCTGCTTTCGAATGGAATTGTTTACCTCGTCAATCCGCAAGGTTTTCGCATTGGCAATGGCGCAGTGATCAATGTCGGCGGATTCTTCGCCGCCGCTGGAGCGATGAGCAACAGCGATTTCGTTGCAGGCCGAAATCGATTCACAAATCTTGTTGGCGAGGTGACCAACGAGGGGCTCATTCAAGCAAAGTCCGTTGCGCTTGTCGGACAGTATGTCGCCAATCGCGGAACGATTGATGTTGGTGATGGCTATGTTGCGATGGGCGCTGGCGATAAGGTTTTCATTCAAGATGGAACTGGTCCCGTGGTGGTCACAGTCAGCCGATCGCAAATGGGGGCTGATGGTTCTGGTGCTGGAACGAAGGCCGCGATTTCCAATACTGGAACGATTGATGCGGGCGAGGGCAGCGTGACCATGGCAAATGGCGATTTCTATTCGCTCGCGATGGATCTTTCAGGAACGATCGTGGGCAAGAGCATCGCAGCACGCGGCGGCAAGGGCGGAGTGCTTGCAGTGAACGGAACTCTTGATGCATCGAGCAGCACGGGTAAGGGCGGAAAGATTGACATCTTTGGCGATCGTGTTGGACTCTTTGGCGATGCACTCGTCAATGCAAACGGCGCAACTGGCGGCGGCAGCATTCGCATCGGTGGCGATTATCTCGGAAGCAATGCGGCGAATGCTCCGCAAGCGAGTCGAACTTTCATTGGTGATAACGCACGCGTCACAGCCAATGCAACACAAAGCGGCGACGGTGGACGCGTGATCGTGTGGTCGAATGAATACACAGGATTCTTTGGAACGATCGAAGCGAGCGCGGCGGCAAGTGGCAAGGGTGGATTTATTGAAACAAGTTCGAAAGACAACCTTCAAGCGTTTGGAAGTGTCGATGCTTCATCCGCGCTTGGTCAAGCTGGCACGTGGCTGTTGGATCCGTCGGATGTTGTCATTGCTGCGGGTAGCGCCGGTTCTTTGAGTGCTGGCGTGTTTGATCCAGCCGGAAGCCCTGCTTCCATTGGTGTTGTTCAAATTAACGCAGCGCTCGACGCCGGCACAAGTGTCATCATTAATACTGCAAGCCCTGATAGTGGAGCCGGCAACATCACAATGACTGGTGCAATTTTAAAGACGGCTGGCGGCGATGCAACGCTGACACTCAATGCGGTTGGGACGATTGTGTTGAGTCAAAGTATTTCTTCGACGACGGGCTCATTAGATGTTGTGTTGAACGCTGGCGGATCTGTGACCATGGACAGCATCATTAGTACCAATGGCGGCAAGCTGACAATCGTTGCTAACGGCGCAGTTACGCAAGGCGCGGCTTCGGTTCTTACGATTGGAGACACAACCACAATAACTGCTGGCGTGGGCAACAATATTTTTCTAGATAGCGCAACAAACAACTTTTTAGGGTCGGTAAGTATCATCAGCGCTCAGGATGTAACCCTCAGGGACAGTGGGGGATTAGATTTGGCGTCATCGACAATTTCGGGGAATCTCATTTTGAATGCTAATGGGATTACAACCGATTCTGGAGTCCTTCAAATCAGCGGCACTGCAACTTTCACAGTTGGTGCAAATTCGATCATTCTCGATAATGCAGGCAATGACTTCGGGGTGGTTTCGATTGTCAGCGCAAGTACTGCGACTCTAGTTGACACGAATGCGATTGCTTTGGGGGTATCAAATGTGACAACGTTGAATTTGACATTTGGTACGACTCTTTCTCAGGTTGGGATTTTAACGGTGAGTGGAGCCACTACATTGATTGGCTCAGCTCTCAATACAGACATTGGACTCGCTTCTTTCGCCAACAATTTGGCAGGTGCAGTGACCATTGGCGGTACCGCAAGCAACATTCGAGATTTCAGCTTGCGCAATACCAACGGTGCGGCTGGGGTCGTAGCCAACCTTGGCGCTGCAACTACGGGATTACGCGATTTGTCCATTATTTATGACAACACTAGTTATGTACTTCCAACTTTGACTGGTCTTCTTTCTCTCCAGAATGTCAGCATTACAGCGAATAATCTCACAATTGGCGCAGCATTTGTCGCAAGTGGCGCTGTTGCCATCGCAAGTAATTCGGGTGTAAATATTGGCTTGGGTAATGCTGCGGTTGGCTTGGACATCAGTAATGCAGAGCTGGCTTTCATTACAGCAGCTTCGTTGAACATTACGGCTGGTGGCGCTGGAACTATGACGGTGGACGGCGTTCTCTCCGGCGGAAACATCGCTGGCGTAACAACATTGACTGCTAGCGGTACAGGTGTCACTTTCTCTGGCGGCAGTTCCACTTTCAATAACGCATTAACGGTGGCAAGTGCCGCGATTCTTAGTGTTGATGTTTCAACGTCAGATGATGCGATGACTTTTGGCGCGATCACTTTGGGTTCTTCTGTAACGTTGAGCAGTGGCTCGGGTGCGATCAACGTGGCGTCCTTGGCGGGCGGCGCAAATACTTTGACTCTTGGAAGCGCTACGCAAACTGGAACGGTCACCTTCGCGGGTAACGCGGTGGCCCAAGGCTTGACGACATTCTCCAGTGCCTACAACATCGCGTTCAACGGCACAACAAACACCTTCACCAATGACACCACATTCCTAAACACAGGAACGGTGACTCTTGGCAACAACGCTCTCGACACGAGCACCTTCACAGGTGGCTTGGACACAGCGGCAGCAAGCAGTACCATTATCGC
>CAJCCX010000026.1 GCA_903961015.1 uncultured bacterium | reverse complement strand
TCAATTGCTGAACACCTTGAATGCGCGTAAGAGGATGATCTGGAATTGCGCGCCAAAATTCGGATACTTCGGATGCTTCGGATGCATTGGTCTGCATGACCGGCATGAGTGGCATGAGCGATCTGCGATTGTTCGCATCACGAGTCCACCACATCAGATCCGTCTGGCCGTCACCGTTGATATCCACCGTCGACTGCAAACCGCTTGGCCTTTGCGGTCCATCCCAATTGGCGATTTTCATCGGAGTCGGTGGAGCAAAGATCGGACCAGATGGAAGCGTTTGCCCATCGTGCGAAGTCGCACTGTCTGCGGGAGTCGGCAGCATGACTTCACCAAGCACACCCATGCGCGTGTACTTGAATTCTGCAAGCGATGATCGCGGATTGTTGGCAAGACGGTCAAAGAGTGCGAGCATCTCTGCAGATTTTTCGGTTTGTCCAAGTCGCGCAAATGCACGTTGCAATCCAAGCACCGCGCTGCGAAGAAATGGATCGAGTTGTTCCGATCGCTCGTACCACGGAAGCGCTTGCTCAACCTTTCCAAGAAGTTCGAGGCATTGCGCGGTGTAATACGCCGCATGAGCATTCGTGGGATTTGATTCTGCGCACGCACGAAAATGTGGAAGCGCTTCATTTGGACGACCGAGAAAAAGTTGCGCAAGGCCTGTGCAGTAACTCGCATGTGTGCCGACGAGCGGATTTTTCAAAAGCGGCGCAAGGAGTACGATTGCACGATCCTGCGCATCATCACTCGTTTGATTGAGCACGGCGATTGCAACATTAAGTTGGCCGTATGGATTGTTGGGAGAAAGTGCGACCGCTTGCGCAAATGCTGTTTGCGCTTTTGTAAATTCGAATTGACCCATCAAGCCAGCGCCGATGTTGAGAGTGTCAACATATTCAGCCGTCATCGGCAGTTGAGTCGACTGCGAATCATTGCAACGCGCGAGTGCAAAGAAAAACGCGCAACAGCAAAGAGCGCTCGACATCCACCGTCGATGGCTCACCCGCTTTTTCCTCCAGCTTGATTTGGAGTCTGAGGTTTCTTCGCTGCACGGCGACCCTCTTGAATGCGTCGATTATTCCCTTCAATATCTATGAGAGTCTTGCCCGCAGGTGGAAAGATCGGGGCGTTGAGATATGTATATGCCTCGGTTCGCAGATGGGCACGCATGTCGTGACCGCGTCTGCGTTCACGCTCCGCACGCAGTGCACCAATGTCGATCGGTGCGACAACAACTTTTTCGCCAGGGCCAGGATCAGCCTGCGCAAGAATGCGTCCATCGAAGTCGACAATCATAGATCCACCAGGCCAGGAAAACGGCGGATATCCCGTCATCTGCGCCCCTTGATTCGCGGCGACAACAAACATCGTGTTCTCGGCGGCGCGCGCGCGATTGAAAAGCGTCCACCAATCCATCGGTGGCGTTGCGCCCCACGGATCCATATATGCACTCACGCGCACTGCGACTTC
Organism: uncultured bacterium; assembly: GCA_903961015.1. Lineage (GTDB taxonomy): Bacteria > Planctomycetota > Phycisphaerae > Phycisphaerales > SM1A02 > F1-60-MAGs104. Next base: position 31 of record CAJCCX010000026.1, on the reverse strand, counting down.
TGCACCATTGAATGCAAGCTGACGAGTCGCT
>CAJCCX010000025.1 GCA_903961015.1 uncultured bacterium | reverse complement strand
GAACTTGAAATTGCCGAAGTCCCAAGCGAACTTGCAGAATCAGCCGCAGTTCTGCTGCATACTTTGGCTGGATTATTGTTGGAAAACGATATGCCAGATCCTGGAGAGTCCATCGAAGTTGGCGATGAATTGTCGGTCGTGTTGCAACCTGTTGAACAGGTTTCGGAATTTATCGGCGAAGCTTCTGCTGGATCTGAGCCTTGGCGAGTGCAAGCTCGTGCGCATGGCTTGAGCGAATTTGCGCTTGTTCGCGCTGTGATTTGCGCTCTTCAACCGGTCGGACGCTTTCGTCCTCTTTGGGTTTGGCCTCGAGAAGTGGTCGAGAGCATCGCAGCTGGCAGCGCAGTTCTCTATATGACACAGCACAGCGTTCGATCCACGGAACGGCGCGCACGATCAACTTGGGGATTGTTCGCAACCGCATTCGCAAGCTTGACTCGAACCGGTAACCCAGAGTGGCAGAAAATTGCACGCACTGGATTTACAGTGCAGACACCTGTCCCCGGTTCAGGAGAGCCACGCATTGAGCAGTCGTGGTTTGCAGTGGAGCGAATCGACCATGATTCCTTGACGCTCACGGTGATTGATCGTCCGATCACGCGCCCAGATCTTGGTCCTGGCACTCACTTGACGGTCGAGACATCGGCAGTGACTGATTGGCGAGTCGAGATCCGCGGAGAGATTTATGACCCCGATGATGTTGATGCGTTACTGATTGCCGTCGATCGTGTGCGAGAAGTGGACGGAGATTCATCGCAACCAAAGGTCCAGCCTTGAATTCCTCACAAGAAAACACAAGATTGGTCACGGTCCATCTGGCGACTAGCGACTTTGAAGCGCAAACCGTCGCAGCAATTCTGCGCGACCGAGAAATTGACGTTGCCGTTTTTAGCGCTGCAATTCAAGCCTTTGGTCTCGATGGAACGGGCAATCGAATGCTCGGCGGCATTCCTGTGCAAGTTCGAGCAGAAGACTTGGAGCGTGCGAAGGCCGCCCTGCGTTCGAACAAATTTCTTGCCGACAGTGTCGACTGGGATTCAGTGGATGTTGGCGAAGAGGATGAAGGCGCCAAGCAACTTGGAAAATCAGGTGCTTTGAATACCTTCGGTCGATTCATGGTCGGCGGCGGGCGGGTGGCAGCAGTCACTATTCTCATACTGAGCGTGGCGATGTTGATCGCACGCTGCAGTTGATTTGCGCGCTGAATTGCAAAGGCTGTGCGTCGAGGGCAGGTTGTTCTCCTCCTCCCGTATTCAATTGTTTGTTCGTTTCGCAGTTGGAGTACAATCCTGTCAATGCCAGCATCAAGATCACGAACATCCGAATGGAAGCGAAGCATGCAGCAAGTCTTTGAGCGAGGGGGGACCCTGGAGATTTCTATTGCGAGCACTGGGTCTGCCACTGGGTCTGCTATTCATTCACATCCACTTGTAGATCCGCAGGAAGTTGTTGGATCATCAGATCTGGTTTGGCGTTTGAAGATCGTTTCGCTTGAAGAAGAATCCGTGTTGGTTGAAGCGCCCGTTGCACTTGGCGAAACGTTTCGAATCGAAGATGGAATCGCTCTCGTGGGTGCAATCACGATTGGACAAAATCGTTGGAAATTCCGATCTCGAAAAATTTCGGATGAACGGCCAGCGGGTGCTCGTGGTGTTTGCATGCGACTTGAATTGCCTGACAATGTTGAACGCTGCTTGCGACGATTCGTGCGAATTGAAGCCGCAGAATTGCAATTGCCAAGCGTCAGTATGTGGCCGCTTCTTGATCCCAGAACCATCGTGGCTGCTGAGACGGCGAATGAAGAAGCCTTCCGAGACTTCCTCGAATCGAAGGTGCCATCAAACGTTGCCGCACCGATGCCATCAGTGGGGCCGAAGTTCACTGCAACATTGATGAATGTTGGTGGCGGAGGCGTGGGGCTGCGAGTCGAATCACAAGATTCCGCAGTTCTTGGTCGTCACCGAATTTTCTGGATCGAAATTCCGCTCGGGCGAAATCATCCCGTTCCAATCGTCGCCACTGGCAAGGTCGTTCACACTCATCTGGATAGTTCTCAGCGCACATACATCGGCGTATCATTCGACTTCACCTTTCGTTTGGCTCACCAACAGACCGTGGTCGAGCAAATTCAGCGTTCGATGCAGCAAGCCCAATCTCAGCCGAAGTAAAAGTCGGCGAAACCCAAAGGATTCAAAAATATGTCACTCGTCTCCACAAATCCAATTCTCGCAGACAGCGTTCTTTCAGGTGCGATCAGTCAATCTGCAGGGTCCGCAGGAACATGCACTGTTTCCGGAATCATCAACAAAACCGCAGGATGCGTGCTCCTTGCAGCACTTTCTGGGGCGATCGCTGTCCCTGTCACCAAGAATTTTCCGGCAGCGATGTGGATTGCATTCATCGTGTCCATGATTGTTTCCATCGCCGCAATTTTTCTTGTCCGCCGCTCGCCTCGAATGGCGGCATCGATCACTGTCCTCTATTCGGTCTCGCAAGGTTTCATGCTCGGCGCACTTGGAATGTTGCTCGAAGGAATCCTGACTGAGAATAAAATTTCGGTTCCTGGTGGAATCGCACTTCAAGCATTTGTCATCGTCGTGGGATTGATGCTGGCTATGTTGACGCTCTTCCGATTCGGAATTCTCAAGGGCGGAGCAATGTTCCAGTCTGTGCTTTCTGTTGTCACCATGGGAATCTTTTTTATGTTCCTTATTTCAATGGTGATGAGCCTCTTTGGCGCAAATCTTTCGTGGCTCTCGCTGGGATCTGCAACTGGAAGCGGCAATGGAGCATTGATCGGTCTTGGAATCAATGTTGTGGTGTTGGTCGTCGCGGCACTTTGGTTGATCGTCGATTTTCGCCAGGTTCAAGACGCAGTTGCAGCTGGAGCGCCTTCATCGGCGGAGTGGTATCTGACCTTCGGATTGGTTGTCACGCTTGCTTGGGTTTATCTTGAAGCGTTGAAGTTGGTCTTCCGCATTGCGATGATGTTTGGTAATCGCAAATAGTCCAATTTGACTGGGGATTTTTAGGCGTTCGCAGACGTCTCAATATTCTTTTGAATCAAACATCCCAAAGTCATCGCCTTCAACATCGGCCTCAGCGTGATCGCCCAATTGATCTCCCAGTGGATCTCCCAGTTCGGTGGCGAAATCAATTCCAGCCTCGAGCTTGAAGATCAAATGCGCGGTGTACGACATTTCAACGGGGTGATCGTGTCCGAAGCGGCGCGCAACACTTCGAAAAATATCTGTCACTCTCGGCGCAACACATTCGATGATTCTCCGATCACCGTTGTCTCGAAAGAGTGCGTAGTAACCGTCACCGAGGTAGTCCACTGATAGGTCGCCGTCCATGGTCGATCCTCCTTTGTTAGGGGTGAATGTACAAAACCTTCGGGAGAATGACCATCAGAACTAAAAATTTTCGTTGGTCAATCGTTCGCGTGCTTCGCGGAAGGTCAGTTCTTGTTCATCAAGCCGCAGCTTTACTGCGTTGAGTTGAAGCTCTGCTTCTCGGCG
>CAJCCX010000024.1 GCA_903961015.1 uncultured bacterium | reverse complement strand
TGTATTCGTAGCTGTCAATGTCAGAGCAGAAAGGCGTTTAGTCAAAGCACCGATATCGCCACCAAAGGAAATTTCTCCAAGACCTGCGTTGACAATCAAAGCTTCAGAATTATTTCCGATCGCAACAATTGGGCCAACAACATTGATGATGTCCCCTGCACTTCCGCTCGAAGTAATCGTGGAAGTCCCACCGCCAGACAAAGTCACAGAATTTAAAAATTCAATCCCGCCGGTAGTTGAAGTCACTCCAACGCTTTCGATCGTTGCAATGCTTGCGACTTTCAGAGCGCTGTTAAAAGTGGAAGTCGAACCACTGAATGTCACGCCATTACTTCCAGTGAGCGTCGTTGTGCCAGAAATCGTGCCGCCGCCAGTCACACCTGCAATAACGAAAGAGGAACCAATGCCGACAGAAGTTATGTTCAGATTTTCTGCTGTAAGAAGCGCAAGCTCTGCATTTGTCACGCTCAGTCCAACCCCGCCAGTTCCATTAAAAATGTCCACGCCTGTGTTGCCAATGATGCTCATCGAGCCCGTGACACCAATGGCAACCGCAATATCAAGATCACTCACCACAACAGTGAGTGAATTGTCGAAGGTCGAAGCGGTGGTTGCAAAGGAGATATTGTCGTCGGTTGATGCCAAGCGTGTGATTCCATCAATGTTGCCGCCACCCGTCACGTCGTTGACCGTGATCGATGCGCCAGTTCCCCTTGCAGTGATTGCGAGCGATCCAGCTTGTGTGATGAAATCAAGTTCTACATCGGTGAGACTGAGCCCAATACCGGCTGTTCCAAGAAAGATGTCAACACCACTATTGCCAGCGATGTTTATCTCGCCAGTGACTTTCATTGCGTTGCCAATTAAAATTTCGCCTGCGCTTGCGATTGTCAGCGACGCAAGAGTCGCGCTATCACCAACTACGCCAACGAACGAGACCTGCCCTGCGCCTGCGGTCAATGTCAAAGCCTGAATTCCATTGAGCGCATCACCAAAGGTGATATCCCCACTCACAGTATTGATGGAAACGCTCGCGTTGGTGAGCGAAACTTGACCACTGAAAGTGATCGAGTCGCTGGAAGTAGTGATGTTGACTCCTGCGATCGTCGTCAAGCCGACCACGTCGAGAGCATTATTGAAAGTCGATTCAGTTGTTGCGAAGGTCACACCATCAACAACCGACGAAAGCGTTGTTGTGCCAGTGATTGCACCTCCACCTGTCACACCATTCACCGTCATTGATGATCCCGCGCCTGTCGCAGTGACATTCAGCCCGCCACTTGCAGTCAATCGTGCCAGCTCTACATTCGTCAGATTCAGTCCAGGGCCTGACACACCAAGGAAAACATCCACGCCAGAATTTCCAGTGAAGCTGATTGATCCTGTCACGCCAAGCGCAACAGTCACGTCAACATTATTCGCAACCAACGCGAGTGAATTGTTGAATATCGAAGCGTTGTTCAAGAATGTGATAGTGCTCTGTAGAGATGAGAGCGTTGTTGTGCCGGTGATGTTTCCGCCACCTGTCACACCATTGACATTCAGCGTTGCGCCAGCGCCTGTCGCAGTGACATTCAACCCGCTACTTGCAGTCAATCGTTCCAGCTCAGCATTACTCAGGATCAGGTTTGTTGAGACACCACCAGTACCCACGATGACATTCACGCCAGAATTTGCAGTGAAGCTGATTGATCCTGTCACGCCAAGCAAAGCATCGACTGCAACATCATTCGCAACAACAGCGAGAGAATTGTTGAATGTTGATGCCGTGGTCACAAAGAAAACTCCATCAACATTCGATGTCAGAAGCGTTTCGCCATCAATGTTGCCGCCACCGGTCACGCCATCCACGGTCATAGCTGCGCCATTCGCCGTGATGTTCAACGCACCACTACTTGTGATTCGATTCAGTTCATCATTTGTTAGATTCAAGCCGCCGACTGCTGCTCCCAAAGTAACAGTTGTACCCGCGTTGCTTGTGATGCTCACTGGTCCATTCACGCTCATTGCGGCGTCAATCGAAACATCACCCGCGCTGGCAATGGTGAGAGATAAGAGTTGCGCTGCGTTGCCCACAGTTGAACTGAAGGTGACCGTTCCTGCGCCTGCGGTCAGCGATAAACCTTGCGATCCGTTGAGTGCGCCAGCGAAAAGAATGGCTGCTCCTATTTCACTTCCGCCATTCGTCGTATCGATCGAAACCGCTCCATCCAATGTCGTCGCCGAATTAAAATT
>CAJCCX010000023.1 GCA_903961015.1 uncultured bacterium | reverse complement strand
GTCTGTGAAGCCATCGCTTGCGCCCAGTACATGCCGATATAGAAATGACTGCCGCGATTATCCAATTCTCCAACTTTGCGCGCAGGTCCACGGTTGTGTTGCAGATACTGCGAAGTTGCAGCATCGAGCGCATCGGCGAGAACCTTCGCACGCTTGTTGCCCGTGCGATCGGACATATGTTCCAGCGAAGCAGCAAGTGCAAGGAATTCTCCAAGCGAATCCCACCGCAGAGAATTTTCCGCATTGAACTGCTGGACATGCTTTGGCGCTGATCCGCCTGCGCCAGTTTCAAACAAACCGCCGCCGCTCATCAGCGGAACGATGGAAAGCATTTTGGCACTTGTTCCAAGTTCCAGGATCGGAAAGAGATCGGTGAGATAATCGCGCAGAACATTTCCAGTGACGGAAATCGTGTCCTTGCCCGCCTTCATACGCTCAAGCGAGAATTTGCACGCCGCAGCTGGTTCCATAATGTGGAACTCGAGCCCCTTCAATTCGCCCTTTGATTCGTGCTCTGCGAGATACTTCTTGACCTTCACGAGCAACTGCGCATCATGCGGGCGCTTTTCATCGAGCCAGAAAACGGCGGGGGTTGCAGAAAGTCGAGCCCGCGAAATTGCAAGCTTGACCCAATCCTTGATCGGCGCATCTTTCGCTTGGCATGCGCGCCAAATGTCACCTGCTTCGACTGTGTGTTGCATCAGCACCGCGCCGCTTGCGTCAACCACGCGAATAGTTCCGGCAGACTTGATCTCAAATGTCTTGTCGTGCGACCCATATTCCTCGGCCTGCTGAGCCATCAATCCAACATTGGGAACGCTTCCCATCGTCTTGGGATCGAACGCGCCGTGCTTCTTGCAGAAGTCGACGACTGCTTGATAGACGCCCGCATATCCACGATCTGGAATGCACGCTGTGGTGTCTTGTGTCTTGCCCGCGGAGTTCCACATCTTGCCGCTCTCGCGCAGCATCGCTGGCATTGAAGCATCAACAATAATGTCGCTTGGCACATGCAGATTTGTAATTCCTTTATCGCTGTCGACCATGGCGATTGCAGGACCGCGTTCGTACACGGCCTGAATGTCTGCTTCGATTGCCTCGCGTTGTGCTGCAGGAAGTGTTGCAATCTTTCCCACGATGTCACCAAAGCCATTCTTCACATCGACACCAAGTTTGGCAAGTGTGGCCGCGTGCTTGTCGAAGACAGGCTTGAAGAAGACATGCACTGCGTGTCCGAAGATGATCGGATCAGAAACTTTCATCATCGTCGCTTTCAAATGCAAGGAAAAGAGCAGGTTTTCTGCACGCGCTGCATCAACTTGTGCAGTTAAGAATGCGATGAGTGCCTTCTTGCTGAGGAAAGTTCCATCAAGGATTTCTCCATCACGAAGTTTCAGCCCATCTTTCAGAACGGTCACTGCGCCATCCGCTGCAACATGCTCAATTCGAACACTCGTCGCACTTCCAATTGTGACCGACTTTTCATTGCCGAAGAAATCGCCGGTACTCATGCTGGCAACGGTTGTCTTGCTGTCACTCGTCCATGCGCCCATCTTGTGTGGCTTCTCTTTTGCGTATGCCTTCACTGCTTTGGGTGCGCGGCGATCCGAATTGCCTTCTCGAATGACGGGATTGACTGCACTTCCTTTGATCTTGTCATAGCGAGACTTTGTTTCACGCTGCGCATCGTTGGCAGGTTCTTCGACATAATCAGGAAGTGCGTATCCCTGCTTCTGAAGTTCGATGATTGCGGCTTTCAACTGTGGCACGGATGCGCTGACATTCGGAAGCTTGATGATGTTCGCCTCGGGTGTGAGGCACATCTTGCCAAGTTCGGAAAGCGCGTCTTCGATGCGTTGTTCTGGTTTGAGGCTTTCAGGAAAACTAGAAATGATTCGACCAGCCAGTGAGATGTCACGAGTTTCGACCGCGATGCCTGCGGGTCCTGTGAATGCACGAATGATGGGCAGAAAGGAATAGGTCGCCAAAGCAGGTGCTTCGTCTGTGTGTGTATAGATGATGGTTGGAGTTGTCATATGAAATCCCTTATTAGAAAAAGGTCTGGTCTTGATCGAAAGTGAATACTAAATTTGTTAATAAATAGTGTACGGAAAGAGGAGGGAATTGGGCGTATGTCAAAGCGATTGGCGAAGCTTGGTCGCATCTGCCTGCATTTCTGCATCGCCTGTTTCCTTCGCATTTTCGACCAGTCGATCCGCAAGCCAGCGCGCATCATTTTCTCGCTTTGACTTCGCAAGTCGATCAATTGTCTCACGCGCCCACTTCACGCCAGCGTCGCGCGAGGATGGCTGCAGCATCGCTCCGAGGAGCATTCGTCTGAATGAGGAACGCCAGACTTTTTCCTCTGGTGTTTCGTTGAGGGCT
>CAJCCX010000022.1 GCA_903961015.1 uncultured bacterium | reverse complement strand
GATGCCGGTGGAATCGCGGACGCGCTCGAGCATCGCCATCACACGCCACTCGCCTGGGTGCGTGCAAACAATCTCCGATGGATTGAGCGCGGCGCAAGCGCGAGCGATCTCCGTCTCGAACGCGCCAGTGTTCTTGGGATCATCAAGTGTGATGTACTTGACACGAATCTTTTGCTGAATCAACTCGGCGGCGAAGTGGCGCATCGCCGAAAGAAACAGAGTGGTCCGCTGCATGTGGCTGGGGACATATTGAGATTCGTTCGCAACTTCCATCATCAAAACAGTGTCGTCAGGTGCGAGCGAGCGAATGATCGCAGCGTCGAGATCGAGTTGGTCGCCGAAGACGACAGCAAGTCGGGCTCTGCTTGGCTTGGGCGGAAGAGGCTTCGCAGAGGGTTTTGCAGGAGTTTTCGCAGATTTCGAAGAAACAGAAGAAGAACGTGGCATTTAATAAACTGTAGGGTTCATCCTGATGTAGGGTTATGCTGAAGATGGACAACGATTCTCACTTGAGTAAAGGAATGCCCGAAACATGTGGCTGATTCGTGCCTCACTTCGAAATCCATACATGGTCGCAGCATTAGTTTTTGCGATTGCGATCGTTGGCTTGCTTTCGGCGCTCTCGATTCCAGTCGATGTCCTGCCTGTTTTCAAAGCCCCTGCTGTTCAAGTCTTAACCTATTACCCAGGAATGCCCGCGTCTTCGGTCGAGAAGACGATCACGAATCGAATCGAACGCTGGGTCAATCAAGCTCCTGGCGCACGATTGGTCGAGTCTCGATCAGTTCCTGGTGTGAGCGTTGTGAAGATTTATTTTCGCGATGACATCAATTCCAACGAAGCGCTGACACTGACGAATTCGCTTGCGCTTGGCGCGCTGCCGAATCTTCCGCCAAACACACTTCCCCCTGTTGCGCTTCCGTTTGATGCGACAGGGACATTGCCAGTTGGGATTCTGACTGTCGCAAATCCCAGGCTGGATGATGCGAGACAAAAAGATGTTGCTCGAATCAACGTTCGCAACATGCTTGGCGCAGTACCAGGTTGCATCGCGCCGATTGTTGTCGGCGGCCAAGATCGAACGGTCTTGATTTATCTCGATCAGAACAAACTGCTTGCGCGCAATCTTGTTTCGGTGGATGTTGTGAGCGCACTGCGCAAGGGAAATCTGCTCGCGACTCCGGGCTCTGCATACTTCGGTCCCAATCAGGTTCTTCTTGATAGCAATTCGATGGTTGAAAATGTTGAAGATCTCAACATGCTTCCAATTACATTTGGTCCGCAAGCGGGAGTTTTGCTTCAAGATGTCGGCCACGCCGAGGATTCCGCAACAATTCAGACGTGCCGCGTTCGCATTGATGATCAGAACGAAGTCTTCGTCCCGGTCTACCGCCAACAAGGATCGAGCAGTCTCGCTGTCGCCAATGGCGTGCGCGACCGAATCCCGTACATGGAAGAGCGGCTTCCTAAAGAGACAACGCTGAAGTTGGTGATGGATCAGACTATTGCGATTCGATCAGCGCTCGTGGCACTTGTTGAAGAAGGCGTCATCGGCGCAATCTTGATTTCGATCATGATCTTGTTCTTCTTGGGCAATTGGAGAATGACCGTGATCGCAACGCTATCGATTCCACTTGCACTACTTGGAGCGATCGTCGGTCTCTATGTCACTGGCAACACGATCAACACGATGACTCTTGGCGGACTTGCGCTTGCAATCGGTCCGCTTGTTGATGACGCCATCGTGGAACTGGAAAACAATCACAGAAATTATCATCTCGGCAAGTCACGTATCCGTGCGGCACTTGATGGATGCGCTGAAGTCATGGTTCCCGTGATGGTGGCAACTTGCACAACCGTGATCGTCTTGGCCCCACTGACGATGATGCCTGGAATGGGTGGGTTCCTCTTCGCTCCACTGACGATTGCGGTTGGCTTCGCGATGCTCACATCGTTTCTGCTTTCACGAACATTTGTTCCGATGATGTGCGCCAAGTTTCTGCCAGACGAGCATCGTCCAAGTGCCATGAGTGCGACTGGCGGGATCGCAGAAAACCACGTGAAACCTGCAGGTTTCTTCAGCCGTATATCAGCGAGCTTCCAATCTTTCATCGATCAGAAGACCGTGCGTTACACCCAACTTCTTGATTGGGCGCTTGGTCACAGAGGAATCGTTGTCACTGCGATCGTCGCGCTCTTTATCGCTTCGCTCTTCTTGACTCTCAAGATTGGACGCGAATTCTTCCCGCAGGTCGATGCTGGGCAATTGAGTGTCATGGTTCGTGCTCCTTCCAATTTGCGACTCGACGAAACTGAAAAGCGGGTCATCGACGTTGAAGAATTCCTGAAGGCTTCGATCCCTGCAAGTGAACGGGACATGATCGTTTCAGAAATTGGATTGAACCCAGATTGGTCTGCGGCTTACACACCAAACTCTGGGCAGCAGGATGCAGCCGTTCGCGTGCAATTGAACAAGAATCGTGCGCTGACTTCGCAGGAGTATGCGATCAAACTCCGACACTTGTTGGAAGCCGATGGACGATTTGCCGACCTTCGATTCAGCTTCGACACCGGAGGAATGATTTCGACTGCACTCAATCAGGGCGCGGCTTCACCCATCGATATTGAAATCGAAGGAGGCACAACCGAACAATCGCTTGACCTTGCGAAGTCAATCCGAAACGAGATGTCGACAATTCCAGGCGCTGCAGATGTCCGCGTTCATCAGCGCAATGACGCTTCATATCTTGTGATCAACATCGACCGCGAAAAGGCTGCGACGATGGGGATGACTGCAGAAGACGTGATTCAGCAGGTCGTAGTCGCGATGAATTCGAGCGTCTCGATTCTTCGAAACTTCTGGATCGATTCGAAGTCGGGCAATCAATACTTTGTCGGCGTTCAATATCCAGAGCAATTAGACCGAACGATCGAAGATGTTCTCAGCATTCCAGTTATTGGCGCTGGCCAAGCGAATTCCGTTGACCTTGGAAGCCTCGTCACAGTCACGCGCCGCGCAGATGCTGTTGAGATCAATCATTCTGGACTACGCCGTGTTTCCAACGTGTATGTCAACACTGAAAATCGCGACATCGCTGGTATCGCTGCAGACATCCACAAGAGACTCGACAAGATGATCCTTCCTGAAGGAATGTATGTACGACTCAAGGGTGAATACGCACGAATGAACGAGTCATTCCAAAGTCTGTTGTATGGCCTTGGACTTGCGACGTTGTTGGTGTACCTGTTGTTGGTCACACTTTTTCGATCGTGGGTCGGACCATTCATTACTATTTTTACAGTTCCACTTGGTTTTATCGGCGTGCTTGCGATGTTGTTCGTCACAAACACGACGATCAATGTGCAGTCCTTGATGGGCGTGATTTTTCTCGTGGGTATCTCGGTCAACAACGGAGTTTTGCTAGTCGACTTTGCAAACAAGCAAGCTGCGAATGGACTGAATCCAACCGAGGCGATCAAACTCGCTGCTGCAACTCGTTTCCGACCGATCGTCATGACATTTCTTGCAACTGTCTTAGCATTGACCCCGATGGCGATTGGCTTTGGCAAAGGAAACGAAGCAAACATTCCACTCGCTCGCGCAGTTGTAGGTGGCATGCTTACATCAACTGCGCTGACTCTTTTTATGGTTCCAATTCTGTACACCCTGCTGATGCGCAAGGTGCGTCAAGATCCCGATATCGAGGCAGAACTTGCGGCATAACCGCTCTCGATCGACCCGCAAATTATTGAACAGGATGCGCTCACGATGAAAGACACGAAAGAACAAAGAGGCTGGAAATCAGCACTATCCAAGGCATTCACCCTCGTTGCGATTGCTGGGATTTTTTATTGGCTGATCACCACAAACAAGCCTGTCGAAACTGTCGCGCAAGCTGCAGCGGGAGTTCCCAGCGCAGTGTCGCCGCCTAGTCAAACTCCCCAAAGCATCGCTGGGACGATCCGCACCAAGAGTGTTCGAGCAAAGAAGAATCCCTCCCTCGAAATCGCCATCGACCAACCTGCATTTGTCGCTCCGTATTACCGAGTGAGCTTGTTTCCTCAGGCTGCAGGGATTGTCACTTTCATTGAGAAATCAATTGGAGACAAAGTGACAGCTGGTGAACGCCTCGTTGAGATTCAAGTCACGGGCGACGGAACGAGTGCGTCGACTCCAAATCAAACTGCGATCATTCGAGCACCTTTCGATGGCGTTGTTGCCGTGCGCGGCGTCGACGCTGGAACCTTTGTCCAGAACGCAGTTGTCGTACCAGGTGTCGCATCGCTGATGACAATCGAACGCAGTGACATTGTGACTGTTTCAATGTTTGTCCCTGAAAACTTTGTCGCCTTTGTCGACAAGAACAGCGAAGTCATCATTCATATCGATGCACTTCCTGGAATTGCACTTCGAGCGAAGGTCTCTCGCCTTGCGCCATCGCTGCGAACATCCGATCGAACTGTCATGGCGGAAGTGGATCTTTACAACGGAACTGCAGCAGAATTTGAACAGTTCGCGACAAAAATGAAAGCGAATGACTTTGCTGATCTGAAAAGTCGAACGATGCCTTCGCTGCCAATTCTGCCTGAAAACCAACAGAACCATATTCGACTACTTCCTGGCATGTATGGACAAATGCAATTGCTTCTCCCCGCACTTCGAGAAGTTGAAATGCTGCCCAGTCAAGTTGTGGCACGCCGCGGAGGTGTGCCATACATCTATGTTGTGGAAGATGGGAAGGCGAAAAAGGTATTGGTCACTGTCGAATTCGATGATGGAACGCAGGTGCGAATTCGACCAATCGACAGTGATGGCAAGCCCGGCAGCGCACTGCCGGAGACCACTGAATATGTGCTCAGCAATCAAGGTGAACTGTCAGACGGACAAGCCGTCACTGCAGCTCACACTGAGTGGTAAGGCTCGGCCCACTGGACTGGACTACGAAGACTGGACAGCGAAGACTCGACAAACTCACCACGGTTTGAGAGATCGACCCGCATTGCTCATGAGTCCAAGCAAACGATCGCGCCTCGAAACCACAAGATGCGTTTCATCTTCAATTCCAGATGCGATTCGCCGCTTGGTCGAGACTTGACGAATCTGTTTGGCGAACTCTGGTCGCCTATTGAGAACCGGCAACACGCTTACCTTTGCAAGACGAAGAAGCGTCACACCGTTTGGACCTGCGACGACATCTGCCGACCTTGGTTGATCCAAGAGGAGCGCCATCTCGCCGAACGCTTGCGAAACATGAAGTTCGATCGGCTCCTTGTCCTTCAGCATGACACGAACATCTCCAGCAATGATCAGATACATGTGGTCGCTTTTCTCTCCAAACCGCACAGCCAACTCCCCCACCTCCAACCGCAAAAGGTGCGCATCCCGCGCCAATTCGTTGCGCTCGGACTTGCTCATGTACTGCTCTGCAAAGAGCGGGCAGGCAGCGAGATGCCGTTCGAACTTTGCGACTCGGTCATGCTCTGCGAGAGAGTGCTCCGCCTCGGACTTCATATCGACCATGCGAACACTGCGAATCGGAAACGGGATCTCAATCGTGCTTTCATTCAGTGCGTACCACACTCGAGTGAGAACCGAATCAATATTCTGGTCCATCATGCGGCGATCCGCTACCCAAAATCGAAGTTCATAGTTGATAGACGAGTCGCCATAACTTAAGACATGGACACTCGGCTCAGGCTGATCCAACACATCAGAATCTTCCTTGAGCACTTGAAGCATCACATCCTTTGCGCGCATCGGTGGCGTTGCGTATGAGATCCCAATGTTTCGCCGAACCCGAAGCGCACGCGTCGGTTGATCGAGATTGAAAACCTCTTTCGTCAGAAGTTCACCGTTGGAGATGATCAGCATTTGCCCATCGAGCGTATGGATGCGAGTGGATCGAAGGCTGGTATCCCAGACAACGCCTTCAACACCTTTCGCGCCAATCTGAATCATGTCCCCTTTTGCAAAGACTTTGTCCGCCTGCAAATCGAAACCAGAAAACAAATTTGTCAATGTTCGTTGTAAACCAAGACCGAGAATGAAAACGAGCGCGCCGCCGATGCCGATCACAACGGCTTTGATCGAATACTGGCTTGCAAAGTGAATTTGATAAATGATCGAAAGACCAACCACCCAGAAACCAAATCTCAGCAATGCCTTTTGCAGACGGACAAGATCGGAGCCATAAATCACGATGCAAAGATCGCTGAGTGCCATGACCGCAAAACTGCAACACGCCAACACAAAACCCAGTTCCATGAACGTCCGAAGCAGCGGCACAGTCACCGAGTTTGATTTGTCCGATTCATGAAAGAAGATACTGATTGAATTCTCCCAACCAACATTGATTCCCGCCCAACAGAAAACTGCAAGAAGCAATCCGATTCCGATACTCCGAGCGTCTCCACGACTCTTCACGACAAGCCTTAAACCAAGCACAACGAGATAGATCGCGAAGATCCAGAGCACGCCAATCAGAAATGGATTGGGTGTCGAAATCGATTCCCCAGCGATTTGCTTCAAGACAAGTGACTTCATCGATACATTCTTACTCGTTTTTCACTTGTCCGCCACACTCCGACGAACTCTGCACACTCGCATGTTGCGCAGAAATGTTTAGATTTCATGAAGCATTGAAAATTCCCGCATACTCTTCTGTTTAGCATGAAACAACTTGACCCAAAGAGCACTGCTGCGAGAGACATTGCAAACGGGCGATACGTGGTGCGGTCGATATCGCAAGAAGAAATTGATGCGATCATTATTCCGCGTATGCGTAATGCGGGTTGGGATTCAGGAATTCACGATGCGTCGACGTTCATCGTTGCAGATCCCGATGGTTTTTTCGTAGGTGAACTTGATGGAAAGCCGATCGCTTGTGTGAGTGCTGTGCGCTATGACGACTCTTTCGCATTCTTTGGGTGCTACGTGGTTGACGAGGCGTACCGCGGATATGGGTATGGGATGGCGGCCCACGAAATGGCGCGAAAGCACGTTGTGGGTTGTGTTCAAGGCGGCGATGCGGTGCTTGAAAATGTCGCAAAGTATGAACAGATCGGACGGGTTCCGAAATACAAGAACACTCGCTTTGAAGGCGTCGCACCGAGTGCTATGCACGGGAAGAAAGATGTTTCTGCGATTGATATTCGCGGCGTTGATTTGCAACAAATCGCCCTGCTTGATCGTGCGTGTTTCCCTGCGCCGCGAATCGCGTTCTTGCGTGCTTGGTTTTCGCAACCAGATGGAAGTGGATTTGCTGTGATGAACGGAGAATCTGTTGAGGGATTTGGATTCATTCGAAAATGTTTCAAATGTCACAAGATCGGTCCACTCTTTGCGAAGACTCCGACTGCTGCTGATGCGATCTATCGATCACTGATAAGCACGATTCGGCCAGGAGAATTGTTTTGGTTGGATGTCCCAGAGCCGAATGAAAATGCGCTTGACTTGGTCAAGAGAAATGGGATGAAAGAAGTCTTCGCAACGATGCGCACATATACCGGCACACCGCCCGATCTTCGGCTTGATTGGATTTATGGCATCACGACGTTTGAACTTGGATGATCGCTCATCAAGTGCAACGTGTGAATCCAAAACAATAGCGAAGGTCTATGCTCCATTAACACACAAGACCTTCTGCTCGCCGTCCAAATACACGCAAGGAATAAACGCGACACAATCGCTTGAACAAATCAATACGGCGTCTTGCTTGCATTATTGCGCCAGAGCACAAATGCTGCGCTTGCCTCGTCGCGCAACAACTGCGTCATTGGGATCGATCGTTCATCGACTGGCTTTGAAAGTTGCTCATAGATGAAGTTGTCATCGAACTGAATTGCGGCGGCGTCCAACTTCGTGTTGGCATAAAAAATTGCGTCAAGCCTTGCCCAGTAGATAGCCGCCAAACACATCGGGCATGGCTCGCAGCTGGTATAAATAGATGCGCCCCTGAGATCGAATCGTGCGACCGTCTTGCACGCCGCACGAATCGCGTTGATTTCAGCATGCGCCGTCGGATCATTATTTGCAGTGACTTGATTCCAACCCTCACCGACAATCACGCCATCTTGCACTACGACTGCGCCGAATGGCCCCCCACCGTGCACTGCAACATTCTGCAGCGAAAGTTCAATTGCGCGGCGCATGAAATGCTGGTGATTTGAGGGCTGATGTGAATTGGGGTCGGAATTTTCCGCGGAGTTGGTCATCGCATTCTCATGATAGATGACGCTTGCTCACAAACTTTCTCGC
Organism: uncultured bacterium; assembly: GCA_903961015.1. GTDB lineage: Bacteria > Planctomycetota > Phycisphaerae > Phycisphaerales > SM1A02 > F1-60-MAGs104. The sequence goes on along the minus strand of CAJCCX010000022.1, from coordinate 1,743 downwards.
CGCCCCTGTGATTGGATCACGAAATTCCACGCTGCGTGCAAGCAACTGAAGCGGCTTGGAATAATTCCTTGGTGCATCATCAGCTGGCTTCGGCTGCATGATGGGGTACATCGGATCATTCAAGATTGGAATTCCAAGCGCAGCGCAATGAACTCGCAACTGATGCTTACGCCCAGTGACTGGTCGCAGTCGATACAGCGCATGCTCACCCCGCGCCTCGATCAAATCGATATGTGTCAGAGAATTCGGTGCGCCCCTGCCAGTCTCCTCGCGCATTCGCATGAAATGTTCATCCTGCACCATTTGACTTTCGTATGTCATCGGCAGTTTGAGCGATGCGTTGGCAAGTCCAACAGCTTCATAACACTTTTCAACTTCACGCTGGCGAAAGAGCGCTTGGTACGCATCGCGCTTGGAATCTTGGATGCAGAAGACCACGATTCCAGCGGTGCCGCTGTCAATGCGGTGAATGGGCACAAGCGAATCGATCGCAAGACGATTCTTGAGACGAACAAGCAAAGTCTCCTGCACGAATCTGCCAGAAGGAATCACTGGCAAAAAGTGCGGCTTATCTGCGACTACAAGATGATCGTCTTGAAAGAGAACATGTTCCTCAAATGGAATGCGGTCCTCGATCTCGATTGATCTGTAATAGAAAATTCCAAGATTCGCTTCGTGGATACGGTGTTCCGTGACGGCAACGCCGCGCTCATCAATGACTTCTCCAAGAGACATCCTGCGCTTCCATACGCTTGCGGCAACATTGGGAAAAACCTCGACGAGACAATCGAAAATCGTTTTCCAAGATCCCACGGGCAAAACTGTGCGACTTGGACCGACTCCGCCTCGAGTTGCGAGAGGCGCAACATTACTCATTCGATTTTTCGCCTTTGGATCTGCGGTCATTCGGTGCTGGAATTGGGAAGTCTACGCCGATTCGCCACTCGCCTAACCTGCAACCGTGGCAAACTTCGGCAAACGAAATCTCCTCAGCATCACACGCGAAACAAATTCGGGTCTCTATCTCGATGGCGAAGAGCTTGGTGAGATCCTTTTGCCAGGGCGCTATGTCCCCCGCGATCTCGAACCAGACGCAAAGTTGGACGTCTTTCTGTATCGCGATTCCGAAGATCGACTCGTTGCGACAACTGAAAAACCATATGCAATGGTTGGTGAATTCGGATATCTGACCGTGAAACATGTCCACGAAAGAATGGGCGCATTCTTGGATTGGGGGCTCTCAAAAGATTTGCTCTTGCCATTTGCGGAACAAGCGAAGCCACTTGATGCAGGCAACCGAGTGATCGTCGCAGTCTGTATCGATCCAAATACGGATCGCATTATGGCCAGTGGTCGCATCGTCGATCATCTCAGCAAGGAACCGCCGCCATATACCCAAGGTCAATCGGTCAAACTGCTCGTCACTGGCGAGAGTCCGCTGGGATACAGCGCAATTGTTGAGCACGCGCATCTTGGTTTGTTTTACAGAAGTGAACTCTCTGCGCCAATGGTTGTTGGGCAGCGAATCGATGGATTCGTGCGTGAAGTTCGACCTGATGGGAAGATTGATCTGGGTCTTGATGAAATGGGATATGGCCGAATCGCGCCACTGACCGATCAAATTATTGCGGCCCTCAAAGGTGCCGGCGGTCGTCTGAATTACGACGATGACAGCACGCCAGACGAAATTCGCCAACGCTTTGGAACAAGCAAAAAGGCTTTCAAACAAGCACTTGGGAATCT
>CAJCCX010000021.1 GCA_903961015.1 uncultured bacterium | reverse complement strand
GCCGATCATTGCGCGCGCGCAAGTCGAAGTGGCACTTGCTGAAGATTGCGATGCACTCAGCCACGGTTGCACCGGCAAGGGCAACGATCAAGTTCGATTCGAATGCACATTTGCTGCACTTGCGCCGCACCTTCCAATCATTGCCCCATGGCGACTCTGGGATCTCAAGAGCCGTGAACAAATGCTGGACTATTTAAAAGTGCGTTCGATCCCCTGCGCAGCAAGTGCAGAGAAGATCTATTCGCGCGACGCGAATATATGGCACATTTCTCACGAAGGTGGCGATTTGGAAGATCCTTGGAAGGCGCCTCCGGAAGATGTGTGGATGCTCACTTGTGATCCGAAACTTGCACCTGATGCCGGAGCTGAAATCACTGTTTCATTCCGAGGGGGATTCCCAACTGCGCTCGATGGTGTGCCGATGGATTCAGTCACACTTCTTGAAAATCTCAATCGTGTCGGCGGTACGCATGGCATTGGTCGAATCGATTTGGTCGAAAATCGACTCGTCGGCATGAAGAGTCGCGGCGCATACGAAACTCCAGGTGGAACAATCTTGATGGAAGCGCTGCGCGGTTTGGAGCAACTGTGTTATGACCGCGACACAATGCAGTGGCGACAAAAGCTGGCGCTCGATTTCGCGCGCATCGTCTATGAAGGAACATGGTTCACTCCAATACGCGAAGTTCTCTGGGCGAGCGCACAAAATGCGGCGCAAGTTCTCGACGGTGACGTTCGCATTCGGCTCTTTAAAGGTACTGCGACAGTCTCTGGGCGACGAAGTCCGAATTCGCTTTATAGTCAGGACTTTGCGACTTTCGGCGCAGACGATGTCTATGACCAAACTCATGCGGAAGGTTTCATTCGCCTCTTTTCATTGCCGGCGCGTATTCGTGCGCTACGCGATGCTGCGAATCCTCAAACTGCACAAAAGAACGCTACAGCTCGCACTTCCTCCCCTCAGGTCACTCAATGAGCGTGACCTGGGCTGGAAGATTTACGAAAGCCGCCGATCCACTCTTTCGAGCTTTCAACGATTCGCTTGCATTCGACAGAACGCTTTTGCACGAAGACATTGAAGGAAGCGTCGGTTGGGCGCGTGCACTTCAACGTGCGAATGTTTTGTCGGTCAGCGAAGCCGATTCGCTCGTCGAAGCTCTCAACGATGTGTTGCGTCATGGCGTTGAAAATCCGTCATCTTTGATTGATGCTGTCGACGAAGATATTCATTCGTGGGTGGAGAGAGAACTTGTCGCCCGCGTCGGATCACTCGGGAAAAAACTGCACACGGGTCGCAGTCGTAATGACCAAGTTGCAACTGATTTGCGACTCTGGACTCTCAAGCAGATCGCAAATCGACAGAATGAAATCGAAGCTGCTATTCGAAGCCTTCTCTCTTTGGCGGAACGCGAACGCGAAACTCTCTTCCCTGGTTACACGCATTTGCAGCGTGCTCAGCCAATTCTTTTCGGTCATTGGTGCATGGCATATGTCGAAATGTTGCTCCGTGACAGAGATCGATTCAATGACGCAGCGATTCGCACGGGACTCTGCCCACTGGGATCTGGCGCTCTTGCTGGAACTGCATATCCCATCGACCGCGATCACTTGGCGCACGACCTTGGATTTTCTGCGCCGACTGCAAACTCTCTCGATGCCGTCAGCGATCGAGATTTCGTCGTCGAGACACTCGCAACCACTGCGCTTGCTGCGGTCCATCTCTCTCGCTTCGCTGAAGACATTATTTTTTATAGCACTGGTGAAGCAGGATTGATAGAACTCTCCGAATCTGTCACGAGCGGTTCGAGCTTGATGCCACAGAAGAAAAATCCAGACGCACTCGAACTTATTCGAGGAAAAACTGGCCGCCAGATCGCAAACCTTGTAAACATCTTGACCGTTCTCAAGGGATTGCCTCTTGCATACAACAAAGATCTCCAAGAAGACAAGGAGCCTCTTTTCGATGCGATGGAGCATCTCTCGCTCAGCTTGCGGATGCTTCCCCCCGTTCTTGATGGATTGATTGTTCACCGCGAGCGTGCGCGCGCCGCCGCAGGTGGTGGATATTCCAATGCCACCGAACTTGCTGATTATCTTGTGAATCAGGGCATTCCATTTCGGGATGCACATCATTCTGCTGGACGCCTCGTACGCGCAGCGATCAGAGAATCGAAGCCACTCGAAGATCTCACGGTCGCGCAAATGCAAGAGGTCGAACCTCGCATTCAATCAGATGTCTATGTCGCGCTAACGGTCGACCGTGCGATCGCCAAGCGCGATGTGCGCGGAGGTACTGCACCACTTCAAGTTGCAGGATCTGTTGCAGCCGCTCGCCGTCAGATCGAATCATCCAGCGAGGAAATCACGACTGAGCGAACGTATTGCGATGCAAAAATTCGCGAAGCGCACATAGATGATCTCGACGCAATCTGCGGGATCATCGAACACTGGGCACGACAAGGAGAACATTTACCACGGTCGCGCGACGAAATACTCGAGTCACTTTCTGAATTCGCCGTCGCTGTTGAAGGTGATACCGTTGTTGGATGTGGCTCGCTGTGGATTTACACTCCACAATTAGCCGAAATCCGATCACTTGGAGTGGTGCCGGGTCGCAAAGGTGGAGGTCTTGGTTCGACACTCACTCGATACTTCGTTGACTGGGCAGCTGATCTTGGCATTCCAAAGGTTTTCGTCTTGACACGTGCGCCAGAATTTTTCGCGCGCTGCGGATTCAAGACAGTCAGTGTCAGCATCTTGCCAGAGAAAGTGCTCAAGGACTGCGCGACATGCCCACGCAATGATGCATGTGATGAAGTTGCAATGACTCTCGACACTGGCGCAACACCTATTCGGGCCAACTGATCTATGACCGCAACTCCCACAACGCTCTCACCCAACGGAATTCCTTCCAATCCCCCCACCACGGCGCCGCATTGGCCACGCGGATTTTCTTCTGGAGGTGTTGCTGCAGGAATCAAAAAGCCAGGTGTCAATGATCTTGCGCTCTTGTTTGGAAATGGAGAGTTTGGCAATGGAGAACTCTCCGCCGCTGCTGTATTCACACGCAATCTGATTGTCGCCGCGCCGATTCAAGTCTCTCGAGCCAATCTCGCTGTTTCTTCAGCACGAATTCGCGCGCTCATTATCAACTCTGGTTGCGCCAATGCTGCGACTGGCGAAGAAGGTCTTGTTCGCTCACGTCGCACGATTGAATCACTCGCGGCCACTCTGGGTGTTCCATCGCAATCGGTCCTTGTGAATTCCACAGGTGTCATTGGAGTCCAACTTCCAATCGATCGGATCGAGAAGGCATTACCGGCACTGAAGGCTTCACTTCAACCTGGATCGTGCGAGACATTCGCTCGGTCAATCATGACCACCGATACGCGGCCAAAGTGGGCGAGCCGAATCATTCGTTGGATGGACGGAACAACTGAACGAACATGCACCGTGACTGGCGTCGCAAAGGGTGCAGGAATGATTCATCCCAATATGGCAACGATGATTTCAGTGATTGCAACTGATGCAACGCTTACGCCAAGCGAGTTGGACGGACACCTTCGATCCGCCGTCGAACAAAGTTTTCACCGCATCTCAGTGGATGGTGACACAAGCACAAATGACAGTGTTTTTGCGCTCTCTTCCAATTGCGCTGGAACAGTTCCGCCAAATCAACTTGCACTTGCCTTTGAAGCAGTCGCTCAAGAACTTGCGCTCATGGTTGTTCGTGACGGAGAAGGATTCGAGCGCGGACTTGAAGTGCGAGTGCAAGGAGGACGAACGCAATCAGATGCACTGCAAGTCGCTCGAACTGTTGCAATGAGTTTGTTAGTGCGTACCGCAGTGACTGGTGGCGATCCGAACTGGGGCAGAATCCTCGCTGCAGCAGGCCGCGCGGGAGTCGAATTGAATCCATCAACTCTGCGGGTTTCTGCAGGTGGGATTGCCCTCTTTGCAGCCGGCGAACCAACGAACGCTGACTCCGTTGCGGTCCGCCGTGCATTCACGGCCGATACAGTTCGAATTGAATTAGACCTTGCGATGGGAGATGCGTCTGATGTTTTCTGGTCGTGTGGGTTGACGAAGAGATATGTCGAAATCAACGCCGACTACACAACATAAAAACTATTTTGTCAAACCAATGTCTTTGATTTGATCAAGTCGAACGATTGCTCGACAGAAAATATCTTGCCATCTTGCTTCGATTAACGGACCAATCACATTCAAAGCGCGACGAATTTCGACTACCGAAGTTTTTGTTATCACCGTTCCATCGAAAGCCAGCGAGCCTGCAATTGCGCAGAGATATTGCAAAAATGCAGCGAGTGCCAAAGGATCTCCAGCATGAAGATCGCTCTCGCGAATGCCGGCCTTCGCCATTTCTTTCCAAGTAATCCAACTATCTACCGAATTTGGATCGGGCACAAATGCTGCGAGAACTTGCCTGCTCCACAGCGTTCCATCCGATGCAGCGCATCGCGCCGCGAGTCGATCAATAGGATGCGCATTTGGGCCTAAAATCGCGCAAAATAGCAGCATCGCAACCGCAGGCGACGCTCCTGAATCATCGCGGTGTAAATCAGGGTCGAATTTCATGTAAGACCTCCATCATGGACCGAATTTCAACATCGATCTCACTCCCCAATGCCCCGTCCTTGCGCAGAATTCCATAAAGCGCATCTCGCAGTTGTGCACCAACTGCGAATGTTCGCTGCGCCACTTGTGCTGTCGACAATTGGAATCGCTCTCCAACAATTGCATGTGGTACTCCTTCAACATGATGACTCCAGAACATTTCCCACTCATCACGCCGATTTCGCTTCTCGAGTCCTTCCTTTGTTTCCTTCATCGCCAAGTCAAGCGCAGCCAAAGCCCACGCCCTCTCGAACTCATGATCGTGCGCTGCGCCCTCACTTGGAACTTCTTCTGGCAATGCTTGATCTCCAATGTGAGGTCCAAGCTTTCCAAGCTGAGCTGCATTCTGCCGCCGCAATTCGTGCACATAAAAATGAAGTCCATTTCGCAGCCATTGGCGAAGTCTTAATCCACTCGTCAACCATGACTTGAGATATTCAGAATTGCTCAAACGATTGGCAAAAAAACCATGCACTAAATCGTCTGCATCGATACGCACCGATCTCGCCAATCCGATCTTGCTGCAATAGATGCTCAGCGGCCGAACATAACTCTCCATCACATATCCATTGGCAAGCATGATTCCTGCTTCGCCCTCGGATAATCGATCAGAAATCCAAATGGTCTGAGTCTCTGGGAACGATCGACTTGGGGTTAACGGGTCTGAAGTCGCACTCATATTCGTTTATTATGAGGCTTTTTATGATTTCTGCAAGAAATTATGGATTTTTCTCAATGCCCACCCCTTGATTGTCTATCTCTATGTCGAGTCCTTCCAGGGAGTTGGTGGCGAGTGTGGTTGATTCAAAATCAGCTTTCTTGCCAGTTTCGCTTCAAGATCTGCACAGCTGCGGATTTTAAAATTTCGGGATTGTGTGTCGGCTTCAATTCTGGGGACTATTTCTGGGGAACAGTTCTGGGGCTCAGTTCTGGGGCTCAGTTCTGGGGCTCAGTTCTTGGGGAGCATCCCGACAGGTGTCGGGGTCGTATTTTCGGTTCATATTTAGACCCGAGAATGCGACCCGACCCTGCCGAGACAAAAACGGTGCATATTCCCTACACTTCCACCCCGATGGCTTGCAATTCGACGCCTTTCAATTTGTCCACCGATGATTGACAAAATCAATTCGCTCCAACTTCAAGGGGAGTCAGAACTTGTTGCTGCAAAATCACCAGCGCAAGTCGAACTTTGGAGAACAAAATATCTTGGCGCGAGCGGAGAATTGAAAGCGCTTATGTCTCTGCTCAAAGATGCGCCCCGCGATCAAAAACCAGAACTTGGAAAACGACTCAACGAACTCAAGTTGCAACTCGAAGCCTCTTTCGAAAGTCAGAAGAATCTTCTGGGTACTGCACCCAAAGGGCCTGTGATCGATGTCACCGAACCGGGTGTCACACTTGGCGAAGGTCGCCGGCACATTCTCTCCAGAACGATTGATGAAATCATCGACGTCTTTGGACAAATGGGATTCTCCGTTGCGGATGGTCCAGAGGTAGAAGATGAATGGCATAATTTTACTGCGCTCAATATTCCAGAAGGTCATCCCGCGCGCGACGCTACGGATAATTTTTATATGGGTGAACAGTCGGGCGTGAAGCGACTGCTGAGAACGCAGACGTCCACTGTGCAAATTCGTGCGATGGAAACGCAACCTCTTCCGCTGAAGGTGGTGGCGGTTGGTCGCGTCTATCGACCAGACACCCACGACGCGACTCACTTCTCAATGTTCCACCAGATCGAAGGATTGTGCGTCGATCGCAATCTTTCCCTCGTCGATCTCAAGACCGCTCTACTGCAATTTGCGCACGCCTATTTCGGTAAAGATGCTGAAGTGCGAATGCGCCCAAGCTTTTTCCCATTCACCGAACCTTCTGCAGAAGTCGACATGAAAATGCACATCCGTGGTCAATGGCAATGGGTTGAAATCGGCGGATGTGGCATGGTTGATCCCAATGTCTTTGCTGCGGTGGGAATCGACCCTGAAGAATGGCGCGGATATGCATTTGGACTTGGAATTGAGCGGATTGCGATGCGCCGCTATGGCATCAGCGATATCCGTTGGCTCTTCGAAAACGACGCAAGATTCCTCCGCCAGTTTTAGCTGGCGAAGGAATGAATTTGCGTTGTAGATAACCCGGAATTCAGAAACCGAAACTTACTCTGGCTTGTTCTCTGGATTGTTCTCTGGCTTACTTTCAGCCTTCGTTGTTTCCTTGCGAATCTTTGCTGCGAAAGCAGTTCGTTTATCCGCAGTGGTTCGACGAACTGAACTTCCACCTGAAACTTGCGATCCACCTTCACGGCCGACGAGTTGAAGCACGACCAAATTTGTCGCATCTCCGATTCGGCGTCGATCCAGCTTGACGATGCGTGTGTAACCACCTGGTCGATCAGTAAAGAGCGGCGCAACTCGGGTCATCAAATGATGAACCAAGCGCGGCGACTTTCGAAGTTCGCCATAGCGGTTGAACTCAATCTCGCTCGCTGCTGGAAGGGCCCAGTATGCGCTCGTCTTGCGTTCTTCCTTGACATTGGGATCAGCAATCCAAGCGAACACTGCACGGTCAGTCAATCTGCTGTGAAGCAAACGACGAGCCGCAAGCGTGCGATGTCGAGCGATCGTGATCAGGCGTTCCACGTACGGCTTGACGGCTTTCGCCTTAGTCAGAGTCGTGACGATTTCGCCATGCTCAAAAAGTCCTGCTGCCAAATTGCGCAGCAATGCTTTGCGATGATCGCTTTCCAAACAAAGTTGTTTACCGGCTACACGATGTCTCATTTTTCAATACTCCTTCTGATTTCAGGCTTTCCACTCAGGCTTTCAACGAAGAGCCTTCTGATACTTGCATACCGAGCGATAAACCGAGCTCTTGCAGACGAACTTCGATTTCAGTGAATGACGTTCTTCCGAAGGAACGAAGTTCCATCAGATCGGCTTCGGTCTTTTGCACCAATTGTCCAACGGTAACGATTCCTGCTGTTTGCAGGCAATTCGTACCACGCACACCAAGATTCAAATCCGCGATGGTCATGGAAAGTTTGCGATCCAAATCACTATCAACTTCTGGATCGGACAAAAGTCCTTGATCAACCATTTCATCTCCGGCAGAATCAAACTGCACGAATGGATTGACATGCTTGCGAAGAATCTTGCCTGCTTCAACGACTGCCATCTCTGGAGTCACTGTTCCGTTGGTCCAAACATCAAGAACGAGGCGCTCGTAATTCATTCGCTGACCAACGCGCGTATCTTCAACGCGATAACGAACGCGTAGAACTGGCGTGAAAATTGCGTCCACTGGAATTTCTCCAATGACCTGATCTTCTTCGGTGTTGTATTGCTCACTTGCAGGTTGATATCCACGACCTCGATTGACCGTGAGTTCGACTTCAAAGCGAACCTTGTCGTTCACTCTGCAAATGACATGATCTGGATTGAGAATTCGAACCGAAGCGTCTGATTCGATGGATGCGCCAGTGACATCGCATGGGCCTTCCACTCGAATGTGCACTTTCTTGGTTTCATCTCCGTCCATCTCCACGATCAGTCCTTTGATGTTGAGCAAGATGTCAGAGACATCCTGAACGACTCCTGGAATGGAAGAAAATTCATGGGTGATTCCTGCGATTGCCAACTTGGTAATCGCCGCACCTTCGATGCTTGAAAGCAAAATGCGACGAAGGCTGTTGCCAATGGTGGTACCGAATCCGCGCTCAAACGGCTCAGCGGAAAAACGGCCAAATGTCGTGGTCATACTGGTTTTATCAGCAGTCACACGACCCGGTAATTCAAGACCTCTCCAGCGAATATGCATGATTCAAATCTCCTAATACGGCAGTAATACAATCCGAACACAACGAGCCCAGCCCCGATCGGAACCGCAGAACCCTGCCGGGTTGCTCTGCGACCCTGCTTTGGGGCTTCGGGCGAAAGATGATATCAGACGCGTCGCTTCTTCGGCGATCGACATCCATTGAAAGGAAGAGGTGTCTGATCTTCAATTGTCAGAACCTTCAGCCCATTGGCTTGAAGAGCAGTAACAGCTGATTCTCGGCCGGGGCCCGCGCCACGGACCCGAACTTCGACTTCGCGCATACCGATACGACGGGCCTTCCCCGCCGCTCGCTCGCTTGCGCGACTCGCAGCAAATGGCGTGCTCTTGCGCGCGCCCTTAAATCCAACACTTCCAGCCGAGTCCCAGCAAATGGTCTCGCCGTTGGTGTCAGTAATTGTGACGATCGTGTTGTTGAACGAAGCGCTCACATTCACGATGCCCTTAATAACGTTCTTACGAATCTTTGGTTTCTTCGACATAGTTTTTTCTCTGGTTGAATCTTTGGATTAACCGTTTACGCCCTTCTTACCAGCGACGGTCTTCTTCTTACCCTTGCGAGTACGAGCATTGGTACGAGTGCGCTGTCCACGACATGGCAATGAACGACGATGTCGCTCTCCGCGATAAGCATGAATGTCCTTGAGTCGTTGAATGTCCTGTGCAACCTGACGTCGCAGAGCTCCTTCAACAATGTAACCATCATCGATCTCCTTCGAGATCGCTGCGAGTTCCTGATCACCAAGTGTGTGCGTGCGGCGATTGGGATCAATCCCCGTCTTCTCCAAGATCTTCTCGGCGCCCTTTGGGCCGATACCGTGGATGTACTGGAGTGAAAAGAGGATTTTCTTTTTGTCTGGAATGTCGATACCGGCAATACGTGGCATAATTTTTCTCCGATGTGGGTTCTGTTTTGATTCAGCTTTGGATCATTCTTTGGATCATTCTTTGGATCAACCTTTGGATCAACCTTTGGATCAACCTTTGGATCAACCTTTGGATCAACCTTGTCGCTGCTTCAGTCTTGGGTTCTTCTTGTTAATGACAAAGCGCTTGCCCTTTCGGACAACAATCTGGCAATCGAGTGTTCTGCGCTTGATACTGCTTCTAACCTTCATAAGTAACTCCGTAAATATTGATGAATCTTTGTTTGAGTTGGGGGTGAAAATTTACTGTTGTTCTTGTTCTTGTTTCGTTCTGGTTTCGTCTTACTGCCTGAAAGTGATTCTGCCCTTGGTCATGTCGTATGGGCTCATTTCAATCGTGACTCGATCGCCTGGAAGAATTCTGATAAAGAACTTTCTCATCTTGCCGCTGACATAGGCCAGGATTTCGTGGCCATTCTGAAGTTTGACTCGAAACATCGCATCAGGCAATGCTTCAGTAACTTCGGCTTCGAGGGTGATCTTTTCTTCTTTGGCCATTTATAGTTTTAAACTCCTATTGATAGAGCTACGCGCTCCGTCAAACATTTCATCCAGAATTTCGCAACCACTTCGAGTGATGACAACTGTGCGCTCCACTGAGCAACCTGCGGCACCACTTTCAGTTCGCATTGTCCAACCATCAGAGCAAGCAACAAGTCGGCATCCGATGGCAAATCCGTCGGCATCAACCGAGCGAATCCCATCTGGACGAGAAACAACTGTTGGCTCGACCGACAAAACCATGTCTGGCAAGAGCGTGAAATCTCCACGTTCAACAAAACCGGCTTCGAGTCCGCATGGAGCAATCGGCGCTTCGTGTAAAGCACGACCAATACCATGACCTGCGTAGCCAGTGACAAGGCCGAGGCTCCGGGCTTCGGCAACATCTTGCATTTTCTTTGCGACTTGTGACCAACGAACTCCTGGAGCCATTGTTTCCAAGGCGACTTCGAGCATTTCGTGGCATCCACTGACCATCGCATGAGATCGGCTCGTTCCACGACCGATGACAACGCAGTCAGCAACATCAGCGCACCATCCACCCAATCGTACGGCGACATCGACAGTGACAACATCACCATCACAGAGAGGTTCATCCGATGGAACAGCGTGAATCAATCGATCATTTACTGCAATGCAGCAAGATGCGGGGAATGCGACATGACCAGCATGACAAGCATGACAAGACAGTCGTGAGTCGATCGCCAGATTCTGAACTAAACTTTCAGCTCGTTCTGCAGCAATAATTCCAGATGCAATCGATGCCAACGAAGCTGGCGTTGCTCCGATGACGGCACATCGAAGAGCCGCATCGACTGCAGCGCGAGCGACAATCGCTGCAGCTTGAATCGCTTCAATTTCAACAGCAGTTCGAAGTTCGACTTGACGTCCTCCTCCAACTTGCGGTCCATTGCTTGCGTGACTTCGTCGAACAACAGTCGAGTCACCCAAGCGCACAGTTGCAACAACACCACCACGCCGTGCATCGGCGTCGGTGAGAAGTTCGCTTGGAGTTGCGCGGCTTGGAGTTGTTCGGATCATGACCATTTCTGAATTAACCTCTTGCCGATCGAATGCGTGGACCAGAGTCGTTTGTTCCTGTCGTGAGGAATCCTGAATAGTTTCGCATCAACAGGTTTGCTTCGATGCGTTGGACAAGATCCAATGCAACGCTGACCACGATGAGCAGACCCGTTCCGCCGAGGAACTGCGCGACAAAGAATGGAATTCCAAGTTGCTGGCTGACGATGGTTGGGATGATTGCGATGAGTGCCAGAGCTCCAGCTCCAACATAGGTGATTCGTGAAATGACGGTTTCCAAATATTCGGCAGTTCGTGGGCCAGGTCGTAGACCGGGGATGAAAGAACCGTGATCGCGAAGTTGTTTGGACATGTCTGTCGGAGACAACTGAACAGTGGTCCAAAAGTATGAGAAGAAATAGATCAACAGAATCTCAATCACCACATATGGATATGAACCGATTTGTAAATTCTGTGCAATGAAACTTGTGATGCTGGACCAAGTTGATGATGCATCCGCTGCTGCTGCGCGTGACGCAAGCCATGCGCAACCCGATGCTGGGAACATCATCAGCGTGCTTGAAAAGATGATCGGCATCACACCGGCGTGGTTGATTCGAAGAGGCAAGTAATGACGTTGACCGCCAAACACTTTGCGGCCTCGCGTGTGCTTTGCTTGCTGAATTGGAATTCGGCGCTGTGCCACGGTGATAATGATCGCGCCGCCAACGACGAATAGGAAGCCTGCGAGCAGAATGAGCAAGCCAACAACGCCGATCTTTGCATCGCCGCCTTGAAGACTTGCATCAAAATTCTTAATGAGCCACGTTGCAGCACTTGGCATTCGTGACAGAATCCCCGCGGTCAGAATGATCGAGACGCCGTTGCCGATTCCATACTTGTCAACTTGTTCGCCCAACCACATAAGGAAAAGACTTCCTGCTGTGAGTGCAGAGATTCCAGAGACATAGAAAATGACCAGGCCGCCGCCTAGTTGGAATTGAGGTTGAACTAAATTCTGGGTGCGAAGGAATCCCAACCACATAAGACCTTGCAACAAACAGAGTCCGACGGTTGCGTAACGCGTCCACTCCATGATCTTCTGTTGTCCAGACATTCCGTCTTTCTTGAGTTCTTGCAGCGATGGAACGACCGCCTGTAACAACTGAAAGATAATGCTCGCCGTGATATACGGCATAATTCCCAATCCGAAGATCGTTGACTGCTGCAAAGAGCCGCCAGAGAAGATCGATGCGTATTCAAGCAATCGACCGAATCCACTCTGATCGACTGATGCACGGGATGCCGCCTTGGCAAGTTCCGTTTGATCGACTCCCAAAAGCGGGATCCAAAAACCAATTCGATAAATGACCAACACGCCCAAAGTAAAAAATACTTTGTTGCGAAGGTCGCGAATTCGGAAGATGTTTGCAAATGCTTGGAGCATATTTTTGAGCGATCAGTCCTTGTATTAATTTTTGTCTTAATTAATTCTTGTCTTCGGTCTTGTCTTGCTTCTTCGCCGGCTTGTCTTTCTTCTCTTGCTTCTTTTCTGCTTTAGCTTCTGCCTGAACCGCAGGTTCTGCTACTTCCTTTGCCTTTGGAGCACGCTTGGCAGCATTTGCCATCTTCGTGGCTTCTGCTTCTGCTTCTGCTTCTGCTTTGGCAGCAGCCTTTGCGGCATAAGGGGTCAAGACAGCAGTTCCGCCAGCAGCTTCGATCTTGGACTTTGCTTGTCCAGAGAATCGATCAGCTGTGACATTCAATTTGACTGCGAGATCTCCGTTACCCAGGATCTTTAGCGGAAGCTTGGTGTCACGAATCAGTCCAACTGCGGCAAGAGCAATGCCATCAACAACTGTTCCTGCTTTGAAATGCTTTGCAAGGTCCGCAACATTGACGACGTGGTAATCAACTCGGAAATCCGAATTGGAGAATCCGCGCTTTGGAAATCTTCGAAGGAGCGGAGTCGAGCCACCCTGATAACCAGGACGACTTGTCCAACCTGCACGACTCTTCGCACCGTTGTGACCGCGACCGCTTGTGCCGCCCTTGCCACTACCTTCACCGCGACCAACGCGCATACGAAGTTTGTCTTTTCCAACCACCTTTGTGACATCATGGATCATCATGGCTTTATTTCCTCATCTAAAATGAACTGCGAATCAAGACTGAACCGGGGGTGTAATACTCTCTGGTGCTGAAGCCGGGGCTGCATCTGAAGCCGGGGCTGAAGCCGGCGCCGAAGCTGGCGCTGAATCTGAAGCCGGCGCTGCGCCGCCGTCGGTACGCGGACGTCCACCACTTGGTCGACCCCCGCCACCTCCGCCTCCGCCACCACCACCGAAGCGATTGCCTCCGCCTCCGCCACCACCACCGCCGCCGCCACCACCGCGTCGACGTTCATCGCCGACGGTGTTGACTGGAGCTGCTGCGCGTTCACCCGAACGCTGTGATGGCATTGCTGCTACACCGCGAGCAATTGCATCTTCGACTGTTGTTGTTCCAAGGGTCACGCCGCGAAGTTTCTCAACTTGCTCACGAGTACGGAGCATGTCGAGTGCAGCGAATGTTGCCTTGACTAAATTCTTTGCGTTCGTAGATCCATAGGCTTTCGTCAAGCAATCTTGAACGCCGAGCATGTCAAGAACCGCACGGACAGAAGCACCTGCGATGACGCCTGTACCAGGACTTGCTGGAACCAAACGAACCGTCGATGCGCCGAAACGACCTTCGACGGAATGCGGCAGAGTGCGACCCTGCATTGGATAAGCCTTTAATTTGCGACGACCTTCACGCGTGGCCTTCTCAACACTCGTTGGAACTTGATTGCTCTTTGCATATCCAACCGCAACCTTGCCGTGTCGATCACCGACCACGACGAGTGCGCCGAAGCTGAATCGTCGACCACCTGCCACAGTGGATGATGTTCGGAACACCTTCACTGTTGTTGCGTCTACGCCACTGTCATCAAAGTTATCGTTCATATTTGTTCTCTGAATCTTTCAATAAAAAGCATTAATTTAGAATTTGAGCCCTGCTGCGCGCGCTGCTTCGGCCAACGCCTTGACTCGTCCGTGATAGAGGTATCCACCTCGATCGAAAACCACTTGGCCGACGCCGGCCTTGATCGCGCGTTCGGCGACTGCACGGCCGACGGCGGTTGCCGCGTCCGAGTTGCCACCGACTTTGCCTGCAAATTCCTTGTCCTTCGATGATGCAGCGGCGAGGGTGCGCCCAGCCAAATCGTCGATGATCTGAACATAGATGTGGCGAGGTGATCGAAAGACCGCCAAGCGTGGTCGCATCGGAGTTCCACGAAGGGTCTTGCGAAGTCCCTTGCGTCGTCGGCTGCGTCGAGTTCGTTTTTGTGTGCAAATATCCATTGGAATTCCTTTCGAGCGCCTTAGGCGCCGAATGCCTTGCCCTTCTTCCGCTGAATGACTTCATCGGAATATTTGATGCCTTTACCGTTATATGGTTCTGGCTTTCGTTGACTGCGAATCAAACTTGCGAACGCTCCAACCTTCTGTGCGTCGACGCCAGAGAGATTGATGATTGTGTTGTTGTCGATCGTGCATGCGACGCCTTCTGGAAGCATCAATTCGATCGGATTGCAATATCCCACGGAGAGAATCAATTTCTTCCCTTGGAGTTTGGAAGTCCATCCCACGCCGACCACTTCAAGCTTGCGGGTGAATCCTTCTGAAACGCCTTTGACCATCTTGTTGATCACTGCGCGAGTTGTTCCCCAATATGCACGACGATTTCCTTCTTCCATGCGAGAAACATCATCAACGGTGCAAGAAATTGTCTTGGTCTTGTCGTCATATGCAACGACCATCTCTGGTCGATAGGTGAAAGAGTTATTCCCTTTCGGGCCCTGAATGCTGACAGTCTTCGTCGCAGCATTGACTGTGATTTTCACAGTGGCTGGGACGGGAATGAGTTGTTTTCCGATTCGGCTCATGGCTGGTTCTTTCTGTTCTTCTATTCTTCGAGTGCTTACTTCTAGTGCTTACTTCTAGTGCTTACATAAGGAATGGATTACGAAACGGCGCACACAACTTCGCCGCCTACTCGCATTTCACGAGCCTTGCGGTCACTCATGACTCCTTGGCTTGTTGAGACCACAGTGATCCCAAGTCCTTCAAGAAGTCGGGGCATTGATTCGGCCCCGCAATACACGCGGCATCCGGAGTGGGAAACGCGATCGATGCGATTGATGAGAGTTTCTCCACGAGGTCCATACTTCAATTGGACGCGCAGAAGTCCTTGGCGTCCGTCTGGGATCACTTCGAATCCCATGATGAAACCTTCGTCGCGCAACACCTCTAAAACTCCTCGATTGAGGCGGTTATTGAGGCAAGTCACGTTCTTGCGGCGAATAGACACAGCATTACGGATGCGGGTCAACATATCGGCGGTTAGATCTTGCAATGACATGGTTTGGTCCTTGAATATTGTCCTGAGTAATAAATATCGGCGTAGTGAATTACCACGAAGCTTTTCGCATGCCTGGGATCATTCCCAGCAACGCCAACTGGCGCAACATGTGACGACTGATTCTGAACTTTCTGTAATACGAGCGGGCATGTCCCGTGATCTCGCAGCGGTTTCGTTTTCGCGTCGAAAACTTCGGCGCAATCTTCATTTTTGCAAATACGCGTTTACTTGCCATAGTTCTCCTTATTGAGCAGCTGCTGCTGCAACCGGCTTGCTTGATGTTTCTTCTGGCTTCACGAAAGGCATTCCAAGTTCAGCCAAGACAAGCCGGCTTTTCTTTGGATCGCTATGCGTGAAGACGATGTTGATGTTCATTCCGTGCGAGTGATTGATGTTTGCCATGTTGATTTCAGGCCAAACAGCCTGTTCGCTCAATCCCATCGCAAAGTTTCCTTGACGGTCGAATGTCTTGTCAGACACGCCGCGAAAATCCTTGATACGTGGCATAGCGAGGTTGATCAAACGATCAAGAAAATTCCACATGCGTTCGCGGCGCAGAGTCACCATGAATGCACTTGGCGCACCTTCTCGAACCTTGAAGTTCGAAACTGCTTTCTTTGCCAGAATCATGATTGGCTTCTGTCCAGAGATTGTCGAGAGTGTGCCAATCACAGCGTCGCGATACTCAGGCTTCAGTTTCTGATTCTCGAGGTGACGACCAACTCCAACGTTGATCACAACCTTGTCAATCCTTGGCAATTGATGGATGTTCTTCATGCCGAATTCCTTCAGAACTCGGGCGGAAACTTCTTCGCGATACGCCCGACGGAGTCGAGGTTCAGGAAGCGATGTTGGTATTTCTTTCTTGCTCATTGATACTCCTTCAGGACTTGGACTTGGTCTTGGACTTGGTCGCGCGTCTCAGCACATGCAATTCACTATTGTTTCGCACTGAAACACGAACCTTCGAACCATCAGGCTTGGTGACAAATCGAACGCGTGATGGTTTCCCATCAACGACGGGGCTGACATTGGAAATGTGAATCGAGAGTTCTTTCTCAATCACGAAACCCTTTGGCTGTTGCTGGTTGGGCTTCATATTGCGCTTACGCACATTGACGCCTTTGACAATCACGCGCATCGCCTTGCGATCCACCGTGATAATTTCACCAGTTTCACCGCGGTTATTTCCTGCGGTAACAACGACAAGATCGCCTTTTTTTACATGGAGCGGCATGGGATTAGACCACCTCTGGCGCGAGGGAAACGATTTTCATGTAATTCTTTTCCCGAAGTTCACGTGCAACCGCGCCGAAGATGCGCGTGCCCTTGGGATTACCATCATCATCGATCAGAACGCATGCATTCGAATCGAACCGAACGTAGGAGCCGTCATTACGACGAACTGGATATTTGACGCGCACAATCACTGCAAGCGCTTTGTCCCCGGACTTCACGTCACCGTTGGGAATCGCTGCTTTGATTGCAACACGAACTCGATCGCCGACCGACATCGAAAGACGCGTGAAGCGTCCTCGAGCGGTACTTGATCCAAGCACACCGATCACCATGGCTTCACGTGCGCCACTGTTGTCGGCTACTTCAAGTCTGCTTTCTTTTTGAATCATCGCTGAGGTCTCCGTTAATTTCTTTACTTCTTGACTGACTTCTTTGGTGCTGTTTTGCTCGCAGTTTTGCTCGCAGTTTTGGTCGTTGGCTTGCCTGCATCCTTCAAAGGATCTTTGGCCTTGACTGTTTCTCCGTAAACCAATTCTGCCTTCATTGGTGCGCGTTCAACGATCCGAACAAGCGCCCAGCGCTTGGTTCGTGACACTGGACGGCACTCTGCGATCTCCACGCGGTCACCCGCATGCGAGTCGTTGGTTTCATCATGAATCTGCAGAACTGTGCGCTTGCGGACATACTTTCCATAGCGTGGATGTCTGGCGGAATATTGAATGACAACACGTCGTGTTCGATCTTGCACATCTCGATCGACCATGCCGATCAGGCGAGGGCTTTTCTCTGGAATCACAACTGGGGATTTACGACTCAAGACATCACCTTCTTTCCTTCAGCAAGCTTGCCGGCTTCGAGCTTCTTCAGATCGGATCTCTTTGCACCTGGCTTCTTGACGATTTTGTTCTTTACGACCGGAGCTTTCGCAACTTTCTTGCGAGAAACTGGTGGATTCTTTGCAACTCGGCGCGACGACTCTTCAGTCAACAGCCGAGCGAGTTCGACTCGCATCTTGCCGAACTGAGAAGAATCCTTGATCTTTTCAGTCACGACTTGCGACTTGAGATTGAACAGCGCGCGACGGACTCGGGCGCTTTCGAGGCCCAAGTCTTCGTCATTCATTTTCTTGATTTCATTCATTTCCATTGATTCAGTTCCTTGCTTAAATATCTATCTCGTATATCTATCTGGTGTATCTATCTCATTACACTGCCAAACGACGGGCAACCATTCTGCAGCGAATCGGCATCTTGTGCGCCACACGCGCCAAAGCTTGCTTCGCCAAATCTTCTGGAACACCTTCGACTTCGAAGAGAATTGTTCCAGGCTTCACGCATGCTGCCCAATATTCGACTTCAGCTTTTCCAGTACCCATTCGGGTTTCCAAAGGCTTCTTCGAAATCGGCTTCTCTGGAAAAACTCGAATATAGAGTTTGCCTTGGCGACGAAGGAAATGCTGAGCTGCAATACGGCCTGCGTCGATTTGACGACCGCTCAGCCACACTGTTTCCAGTGATTGCAATCCATAATCTCCGTATGCGACATAGTTGCCGCGTGTTGCGCAGCCCTTCATCTTGCCGCGCTGTTGCTTGCGGTACTTGACTCGTGATGGAAGTAGTTTCATGTCTTCTTTTCTTTTCTGGGTTCAGTTCAGATCAGCGTCTTCCACGTGCACGGGCTCGGCCACCCGCTGCATTGGATTGATATTCGGGTTGAGTTTCAGCAGCGGAATACATGCCGCGATAGACCCACACTTTGACGCCAAGTGCGCCATAGGTTGTGAATGAATGCGCGAGCGCGTAATCAACATGCGCCTGCAAGGTTGAACGTGGAATCGATCCAAGTCGCATATCAAGTGTTCGGCTCATTTCTGCGCCGCCCAAACGACCTGCCAAGAGAATTCGAATTCCCTTTGCGCCATTCTGCATTGCACTTTCGCAGCGCTGCTTGATGAGGCGACGAAAATTCGCGCGCTTCTTCAATTGTTCTGCCATTGTTTCTGCGATGAGTCTTGCATCAATTTCTGGATTGCGAACTTCAACAACATTGACGGCGACTTTGCGACTCGTCAACGCTTGAAGTTCATTGACCAATTGTTCCTTGCCGGAACCCTTGAGTCCAAGTACTTGGCCAGGACGCGCCGTCTTGATGACGACAGTCAATTCTTCGCGCGTTCGCTCGATGAGAATATCGCTCACCGCCGCAAAGGGAGGTGTGCGATTCAATCGCTTGTCAATGAACTGGCGGATCTTGTAATCCTCGACCAACAATTCACCAAAGAGAGCTTTCGGAGCAAACCAACGGCTCTTGTGCGCTTCAGTGATGCCGACTCGAAAACCAAATGGATGTGTTTTTTGACCCATATTGAAAGCCTCAGGATTTGCGCTCAGCGACAGTCACATAGATATGACATGTTCGCTTCTTGATTGGATGTGAGCGCCCACGGTCTTTCGGCTGAAAGCGCTTGATGATTGGACCTTCGTCCACCTTTGTTTCTTTGATGAAGAGCGAGCCAACATCGGCATCCTTCTCTTCTGCATTGGCGATTGCGCTCTTGAGCACAACCTTCACGAACACTGCGCCGCGTCGCGGGCTGAAGTCCAGACGAGCCATTGCACTTGCGACATCAAGTCCGCGGATCATGTCAATGACCAAACGAACTTTTCGCGGTGCGATTCGGCAGTGACGATGTGTAGCTGTATATGCCATAGGTATCTCCAGATGAATCAGATTCAGGACTTCTCGCCGCCGGCGATGCCTTCCTTCTTGTTCGTGTGTCCTCGGAAGGAACGCGTCATTGAAAACTCGCCAAGCTTGTGTCCAACCATGTCTTCAGTCACGAAGACATCAATGAACATGCGTCCGTTGTGCACTTGAAATGTCGTGCCCACAAATTCGGGAACGATCGTGCATGCGCGGCGCCAAGTCTTGATTGGCAGACGTCGGCTTCCCGGTTGAATTGCTTCGACCTTGCGGAAGAGCTTTTCGTCAACTGCGGGACCTTTCTTTGATGATCGAGACATGTTTCGTAATCTCCTGAGTAAATAGACCGAAAATTAGACTTTCAATTGACCGTACCGACGACTGAATCGACGTCGAAGAATTCGTTCATCACTAGCCTTGCCGCGCAAACGAGTGCGACCGCCCTTTGATGGTGTGTTGCTTGCATTCGATGGAATCTGTCCACCCTTCGAACGACCTTCACCACCTCCGTGCGGATGCTGATGATGACTCATCGCCATACCGCGAGTGCGTGGACGTCGTCCGAGCCAACGAGCGCGACCTGCTTTGCCGAGTTTGACAAGCGCATGATCTGCGTTTCCGACTGGACCGATTGTTGCGCGACAATCGAGAGAGACCTGACGAATTTCGCCAGACGGCATCACGAGAGTTGCGAAGCGACCTTCTTTATTTGTCAGACGAGCTGACATTCCTGCAGAGCGAACTAATTGTGCGCCGCGTCCAGGAACCATTTCGATTGCGTGCAGTTCGAGACCTGTTGGAATATGACGAAGCGTCATGCAATTTCCAACATCGGGATCGATCTGCTTTGCTGAACTGAGAACATTCGATCCAACCTTGATGTTCTTTGGAGCAAGGATGTATCGCATGCTTCCATCTGCATACTTCAGAAGCGCAAGATGGCACGAGCGATTTGGATCGTATTCAACTCCGACGACCAAAGCTGGCTCATCATCTTTGGTACGACGCCAATCAATGAGACGGTAGCGGCGCTTATGTCCACCACCCTGTTGAATGACGGTCAACTTTCCTTGGCAATTTCGTCCACCAGTTTTTGGCAATGGACGAAGCAGGCTTTTTTCTGGCTTCTTCTTGGTGACTTCAGTGTGCAAATTGACCGACGCGTTGCGGCGGCTATTCGTGACTGGTTTGTAAACTCGAATCGTCATGGGTTTCTATGCTCCAGTATCAAATCAGAAGAGTTCGATCCGGTCTTCGGGATGCACACGAACGATCGCATGCTTGACCCACTTGCCTGGAATGAGACCAAATTTCGCGCGGCGATCTTCGCCTTTTCGGTTGTTGACGCTAACGCCAAGAACACGGACTTTGTACAGCGCGACAACAGCCAACTTGACGTCAGTCTTGTTGGCTCGACCGTCGATCTCGAAGGTGTAGCGATTGACATCGCTCGCGCCTGCGTTTGCTTTTTCGGTGATCAGAGGGCGACGAATAACTTCGGTCGGAATCATGATTTGACCTCTTCTGAATTTGCAAAGCAACTTTCGTCGAGGAATGCAACCAATGTTGCACGGTCAATTACCAGATATCGGTGATTGAGCAACTCGAACACGTTGAGCTGATCGACACGAATGGTCGAGGAATATGGCAAGTTCGCAGCGCTTTGTCGAGCGACATCGTTCTTCGGATCGAGCGCAATCAAGCAGGTTCGATCGATGCCAACAACCGTGAGCAAATCTGCAAACACAGTTGTCTTTCCTGAAGCGAGATTGAGATGATCAAAGCATTTCACTTCGCCGTCAACAAGCTTCGCGAGCAAAGCGTTGCGGTTAGCGAGACGTCGCATCTTTCTTGGAAGTGACGAACGCAAATCTTCGCGCGTTCGCGTCTTTGCGAATGCAACTCCACCACCCTTGCGGATTGGAGAACGAACGGCGCCTGCGCGGGCCCCACCCGTTCCTTTTTGCTTGTAAATCTTGCGAGTCGAACCATGAACGCTTCCGCGACTCTTGGTTCGGGCAGAGCCTTGTCTTTGGTTCAAGTGAACCGCAACATAAGCTTGCTTCAGTAATGCAAAGCGAACTTCGCCGCCGAGCGTTACTGGGTCGATCTTGAGAGAGTCGACCTTCTTACCGTCATGAGAATAGATTGGTAAATCAATCATTTCGTGTTTCCTTCGGCGATATATCGCCGCTTTCGCCTTGCTCTCCCGACGCCAATCACAACAGGCGGAGGGTAGAGTTTGACTTGGATGATGTTCAAGTTGTCCTTGTCGTGTGGTTCCCGAGGGCTTTCGCCGTTTGGGCCTTCACAACAAAGCATGACGTCCGTGAGAAAAATGACGTCTATGCCTTGGCCTGGAGCCTTGCCTTTGGTTTGTAGAGCCGGATTGCAGCTCGAACAGTGAGATAGCCAGAGTTTGCGCCGGGGACCGCCCCCTTCACAATAAGTAAATTCTTTTCAGCGTCGATGCTAATGACATCGAGACTTCGTGTTGTGACGCGCTCGTTGCCGAGGCGACCAGGCATCTTCTTGCCCTTCTTGATTTTTGCACCGTGTCCACGATCCGTTCCGTGACTTCCGATGGAACCAGGTGAACGATGCTTGCGCTCAGTACCGTGCGATGCGCAAAGACCCTTGAAGCGATACGCCTTCATAACTCCGGCGAATCCTTTTCCCTTGCTCGTTCCGATGACATCGACAAACTTCACATTGCTGAAGGTCGAGGCGTCAATCATTTGACCGAGAGTGAATGCTTCTGCTTCTGCATCGTTGGCCAAACGAATCTCGCTGTGCACGCGCTTTGGAGCAACTCCAGCTTTTGCATCGTGACCGATCACTGGCATCGAACTTCGGCGTGGCTTGACATCTTCGTATGCAAGTTGAACTGCGCTGTATCCGTCCTTCGCATTCGTCTTCACTTGTGTGACGAAACATGGTCCAGCGGAAATCACGGTGACTGGAATATTTCGACCATCGTCGAGAAACCAACGAGTCATTCCAATTTTTCGTCCGATGATTGCAGTGTTCATTTGATGCGACTCCGTAAAACTTAGGCTTTGATTTTCACAAACACGCCGGCCGGAACCACGAGACGGTTCAATGCATCGACGGTCTTGGAATTTGGATCTGAGATATCGATGATTCGCTTATGAGTTCGGATTTCGAACTGTTCGCGGCTCTTCTTATCGATGAAAGGCGATCGGTTGACGGTATAGATTTCGCGGCGAGTCGGCAACGGAACTGGTCCCGCCACACGTGCGCCACTGATCTTTGTTTGCTCCACGATTTCACGGGCGCTGGCATCCAGCACCTGATGGTCGTACGCTTCGAGTCTTATGCGAATAGTTCCGTTCATAGTAGTTCCCCTAGATCAGGGGCGAATCGGCGATGATATCGACTTGCGTGAAACTGTCAACTGCTTTGGAAAGTTGGGCCGATGTGTCAATTCAATGAAGCTTGGACTTGTCGCAATCTTTGTCGTTGTCGTAGCTGGATTGCCGTCACATGCGGAGGCCGGAAGTCGAGCAGCGGTTGGATTTTATTGTCAGTCCAATAATAACGCTCCTGTAAAGCCAAAAACGCCGCCTGCGAGAAAATCAATCGCGCCGACGGGGTCGACACCGCCAGTTGCGCCTGCAAAGCCTGCTGCTACTCCCAAGTCTGTACCAACTGAAACTGCGCCAGTTCCGCCCTCTGCATCGCCCATCACTGCAAAATCTTCCCCTACTTCAAGTGCCAAGGGAAAAACGGCTCTTGATGCGGACATGCTGGTTCTTGAATCTCTTGGAATACGATTTCGTCCAATCTCAGGGGCCATTTTGACAAAGCCAGTGACTGGTGCAATGCCGATCTATACGGTGGATGACTCGAGTGATCCGGCGCGATATCACTTGCAGATTCAGACTCTTGTTTCGGGCTTGAGCGAGCCAAGCCCGCAAGCACAAGTGAACGAATACCTCGAGTCAATGAGGAAAAAGAATCAAAAATTTACGGTTATTTTGAATGAGCCGTGGATTCATCCCAAGGCAGATGGCCACATCTTGTTCACACAAACTGATCTTGGAGAAGGTGTCGTTGCAGTGCAAGGATGGTTGATTCTGCAAACAGGACCATTTGAATTTCTTGTGGTGAATACGCTGACATCGCGCGAGGACTTCCTTGCAATTCGCTCTGCGCTTGAGGAGAGTTTTCACACAATTGAACTTGATGACTTGGAAAAATTAGCCGCGAAACGAGTGGATCGGCTTCGATCTGGAAACGACTTACTTCAAGCGATGACCCCAGAAAAAATGAAGGCGCTTTGTGGCGCAGAACCTCGATTGTTTCGTGTCTGGCAAGCTGTTGAAGGAGGGCAAGAAAAGGAAATTGGTTATTACCGAGTGACTGTTCTGGCAGGCACACTCAGCGATGCTTCTGGTGAAAACCCACTGAAAACCAAAGAGAATCCCACGGGTTTGCTTGTGCTGGTCCAAGGTCGCACCATCATCGACCCTGCAACGGGGCGATTTTCAGATATGGAGGCGCGTTTCTGGTCTGCTTGGAATCACGAGAGCGAAGCCTGGACCAGTCGGGTCACTGAGCGAGGCGGGAAATTGAAAGAAAAAACCATCGCGCAAACGGGACTTCGCTCGCCAAGAGCAACTGGAAATCCACGGCAAGTGCTGACTGTGATCAACGCCAATGCACAGTCCAGAACACGCGACGAAAAAGAATGGACGGTTCCATCTGGGATTTATCTTTCGCAAGCTGAGTTGCTTGTTTTGGGAGAGCTCTTGCCGCGTGACGAAAAGCAAGCCGCTCTCAACTTTGCTCTTTATGCCTTTGATCCTCGCTCGATGAGCATGCCTCAAAGAGCGGAAAGTTGGACGCGCGCT
>CAJCCX010000020.1 GCA_903961015.1 uncultured bacterium | reverse complement strand
GCGAACGATCTTTTCGGCGAATGAGAAAGTTGCCAGCATCATCCCGCTGAACGTCCAGTTTCGATCGGCGCGGCGCAAGCCAGCCATCAATCCACGCCATCACGCGTTCTTCATGCCCAGCGGCAGTGGGAGTGCTCGTCAATTCGAGCAGCCACAATTCATCGCGGCGGGCGGCAAGATCGACCTTGCTATTTGCGGTAGGAGATTTTTTTGTGGTGGAATTTGAACGAAGGCGCACGCTTGTCATACGGGAAGGATAAAGTGAACCGCCCATGAACACCTTCACTCCCATTCCTGAAATCCTTGAAGAACTCCGCGCGGGGCGGATCATCGTTCTTGTGGATGACGAACAGCGAGAAAACGAGGGTGATTTAGTTTGCGCCGCGCAAGCGATCACTCCAGAGACGGTCAATTTTCTCAATCGCGTGGCCGGTGGATATCTCTGTGTCTCGCTTGATGGCGAAACGTGCGACCGGCTCGCTCTGCATCCGCAAGCTGGATCGAATTCCAGTTTGCGTGGTACTGCGTTCACGGTTTCGGTGGATGGTCATCCGAGACATGGAGTGGGAACTGGCATCAGCGCCCGCGATCGCGCGACGACGATTCGATTGATCGCAGATCCAAAGAGTCGCCCCGACGATTTCGTGCGGCCTGGTCATATCAATCCTTTGCGCGCTCGCGAAGGTGGCGTCTTAGTGCGAACAGGACAGACCGAAGGATCGGTCGATCTCTGTCGCTTGGCCGGGTTGCTTCCTGCGGCGTGCATCATCGAAGTCGTTCGCGAAGATGGCGAGATGGCACGCATGGACGATCTGAAAACTTTGTGTGAAAAACATGCGTTGAAGATTTGTTCGGTGGAGCAAATCATCGAACATCGTTTGCGCGGCGAAACTCTTGTCAAACGAATCGCACCTGTCAGCGGAGTTCTTGTGGAAACTCCCGAAGGTCCATTCACTCTTTATGCTTGGCATAGTTCGCTCGACCCTCAGCCTCATTTGGCGCTCTGTCTTGGCGGAGTTGGAGTTCTCGAAAGTGATGGTCGGCCAAGTGCGCACGAAGATGCAGTCTTGGTTCGCATGCATCGCAGAGATATTCTTGGCGATATTTTTGCGGCAACGCGTGAGCCTGGTAAGCGTTGCGGTCAAGAGACTGTGCGCGCATCGCTGCGAGCTATTCGCAAAGCAAAGAAGGGTGCGCTTGTTTATCTGCGAACGGAAAGCGAAGGCGATGAATTGACCGATCTCATTCATCAAGTGCGCCGCAGTGGAGGAGATGATGTGAATGCTCCTGATCTCACTCGGCTCGGAGGTATTGGTGCGCGCGCTCAGCCCATGGATCAGCGAGAATTCGGCATCGGGGGACAGATTCTGCGCGACTTGGGTTTACGCCGTCTGCGCGTGTTGAGCGATCATCCAAAGGCGATGCCAGGTTTGAATGGTTTCGGCCTCGAGATCGTGGAGCAAGTTCCAATTCAATGAATGCCACACTTCGATGATGTCACTATTCCTTCTATATATAGGTAGCGCTTCAATGTTTGGTTTGCTTGCTTGCCAAAGCGTTCCACCTGCAAGCCGCAGTGTGAACGAAATTGAGATCGCCCCCGCGCCCGCGCAAACTCCCGCGCCAACCAAAGACGACGCAACGGTTGAGATACTTCTTGATGCAATGGAAGAGCAGGGGCGCACGATGAAAGATTTCACGGCGAGTGCGGCGATGGAAAAGTTTGAAGCGCTGACTGACGAGCGCGAAGTTCGGCGCGGTCGAGTTGTTGTTCTGGGTCCTTCTGGAAAGGAACGGGAAATTGGAATTGTCTTCGACGAATTGATCGACAGCACTGGTCGCGGATCAACCGATGCGCGCAGATTTGTTTTTCGCGGTGGATGGATGTCGGAATTTGATCCAACGAAAAAGCAGGCGATTCGTCGTCAACTCGCTCCCGAAGGCGAGTCGTTCGATCCACTTCGAGTTGGAGAAGGTCCGTTTCCTGTTCCGCTCGGTCAGCCGAAGAAAGATGTCGTCCGCGAATTTATTGTGACCATGGGAACGCTTCCAGATGCGCCATTTTTTCGTTCGCTTGCAATAGTTCCACCCGCAGCAGGATCTGTGGGCGCAGCAGGAGTCACAGTAAGCGCGACTGAGAGCCCTCTCGTTATTCTGCGATTGGTTCCGCGAGTCGGCACAAAGATGGCGCGTGATACTGCGGCAATGACGATCATTCTCGATCGAACATCGCTGATCCCGCGTGGCGTTGAAGTTGAAGCGGTCAACGGCGATAAGACGCGCGTTCTATTGCGAGATGGCCGATTGAATGTTGGACTTGATGATGCGGCCCGTGTAATACTCTCGCCGCCATCAACTGATGGGTGGAAAATTGATATCCGTCCACTGAATCCTTGAACTTGCTGAAGTTGAGGTGAATAGAAGAAACTCGGGATACGCTTCATGAGAACAATGCGAAAGATGAAACATTTTCGCGCCACGTTGTCGCTGCGCAGCGCGCTTGCTGTTGGAGTGATGACAGTTTGCGCCATCGTTGCTTCGGCAGATGCTCGACAAGGTTCGCCTGTGCCGAAGACTGCGACGCTTGCACCAGCGGCGCAGACTTCGATCGATGCGCAATGGCGAAACGATGAAGATCGCGCGAATACGCGTGTCCGTCACGGACAGTGGACGGCGGAAGATCTCGCAGATCCCGCGCGTCGCGCTCGTGCTGCGATTGACGCAGGTGTTCCCAGTGCAGTCTTGACGAGCGCAAAATTGCCTGAAGGAGTTCCTGCGCTTTTGGGAGCAGAGGCTCTGATGAAGCAGGGGAGATTCGATGCAGCAATACAAGTTCTGACCGATTTGCCTGGCGCACCTGCATCATCTTTGCGTGCGCAATGTTTCGAAGGTCTTGGTCGACAAGACGAAGCCGCGACAGCCGCCGCCGAAGCGGTTCGAGAATTTGTTGATGGAAAAACAATCACAGCATCCGATATCGTTCTGGTCGCAGAAGCGATGACAGTTCTTGCGCGTGTGCGTGCAGCGGATGCAGCCGCATGTGATGCGATCATCAAGACCCTCACTGATGCGCGCGAAATGGATCGCTTGGATTGGCGCGGGCGAATTATCGAAGCGCGCTTCTTGATCGAAAAACATAATGTTGAAGATGCGGTTGGCGCGCTGCGTGAAGCCCTCTCGCTGAATCCGCGATCTGCAGATGCGTGGCAACTTCTTGGTGAAGTTGCGTTGATGGGTTTCGACTTCGATGGAGCAGAACGCGCGGCACTGCAAATCACAGCAGCAGCGGCAACAGTTGATGCCACTGCGCCGTGCGCGCCTGCGGCTTTGTTGCGCGCAGAATCTGCGTGTTGTCGCTTTGATGCGGATGAAGCTCTCGCGGTTTTGGCAAATATTTGCGCTCAAATGCCGATGCTCCCAGAAGCGATTGCACTCGAAGCCTCCGCCTATGCACTGCAATATGACTTTGATGCAATGCGCGCAACGCTCGCCAAGGCCGACGCGCTTGCACCCAACAGCGGTCGAGCTTGGTGGCAAGTTGGGCGCTATCTCTCGCTCGCTCGGCAATACGCAGATGCCGCAGACTTGCTGACAGAAGCTTCTCGTCGCGAACCAAACTGGAGCGTTCCTCGCAACGATCTTGGATTGTTGGAAATGCAGGCGGGCAACGACGAGCAAGCTCTCGCTGCGCTGACCGAGGCAGTGCGTCTTGATCCATACGACAAGCGTGTGGCATTCAGCAAATTTTTATTGGAAGAAATGGCGGGATGGAAAGTGTTTAAGAGCGAACATTTTCGGGTGCGATGTCGAGCCGGCGTTGACGAAATTTTGGCTGCAAGCATGCCTGCGCAGTTGGAAACGATGTACCGCGAGGTGTGCGATCGCTATGGTCATGAGCCCAAAGGGATCACGACGATCGAGTTGATGCCTGATCACAAATATTTCGCAGTACGCATCACAGGCATGCCACAAATTCACACAGTCGCAGCAAGCACCGGTCCGGTCATCGCACTCGAACCTCCGCGAGAGAGCGGTACAAGTAAATCGCTCGGGCGATTCGATTGGCTCGACACACTGCGTCATGAATTTGTTCATACGGTCACGCTTGATCGCACAAGCAATCGCATTCCACACTGGTTTACCGAAGCTGCTGCAGTTGACATGGAGCACAAGGCGCGCGATTGGCGAACGTATGAATTGTTGGCTCATACCCTGCAGAAAAATCAACTTTTTGATCTTGACGAAATCAAGTGGGCATTCGTTCGTCCCAAGCGTCCATCCGATCGCACGCTTGCATATGCGCAAGGACATTGGATGGTTCAGTTCATGCGCGAGGCGTATGGAAAGAATGTGATTACGCAATTGCTCGATCGATATGCGCGCGGCGAGACAGAAGCAAAAGCATTTCCAGCAGTGCTTGGCATTTCACGCGAGCAGTTCATGTCCGACTTTAAAAATTGGGCGACGCTGCAAGTCGCATCGTGGGGTCTTGCTGCAGAGCCTTCGATCGATGTGCTGCTTGGAAACACGAGCCAGAATGATGATGGCAAGAAAGATGGCGACAAAGATGGCGACAAAGAAGCTGGTGGAAAGATTGATGACATGTCACCAGATGCACCCATCATCACCATGCCAAAGGTTCAAGAGCCACTTACCGACGAAGCCTTCGCAAAAATCTTGGCGGAGAATCCGAATCATCCGGATGTACTAGAAATTGCAGCGCGTCGAGCCGTCTCTCGCTGCGCTTCAATGGACGCACTCGCGGTGACGGGTGGAATCGATGATGCGACAGCCGAACTGCTCGAGCGATATTCTAAATCTCGGCCGCTCGATCCGTGGCCTCATCAACGACTCGCCGCGCGTGCCATGGCTCGCAGCGAATCTGCGTCAGCCCGTGATCACTTGATGTTTCTCGACGCTCGTGCAGACAACGATCCTTCATTCGCACTCGAAGTTGCACGGATTGGACGCACTGCGAAAGATTCCAAGGCGGCACTCATCGCGGCAGAGCGCGCAGCTCGGATTGATCCTTACAGCGCGCCGACGCGAGAGCTCGCAGCTTCCTGCGCGCTCGAAGCAGGGGAACTCGATGCGGCACGCATTCACATTTTTGCATTAACGATGATCGAACCAGATCGTGCGCAACACCGTCGAAGACTCGAACGAATTGACGAATTGATCGCCAAGCGATCTGCCTCCACACAATAAACTTTAAAGTTTTAACACGCGCACGCCGACTTATTTTTCGTAGTAATCCAGATCGCGTCCGAATGGTTCTGGCAGTCGCCAGAGTGCGATCGCAGCAAGTGCGAAGCATAATCCGCCACTCAACCATGCCGCACCAACGGCTCCGAGCGGATTCGCCACGGCAGTAAACAAAATTGTGACAGGCACTGCGCTCGCACGAATCAGATTTGGTGTCATCGTCGTGACAGTCGCGCGTACGTTTGTTCCAAAAAGTTCGCTTGCTGTGGTGATCACTACGATCCAGTATGCGCTGAAGAATCCCATCACAACAGTCGCCGCGCCATACCACGCGGCACTACGTGGGCCAAGCAGCAATACCATCGCGCATGCAACAGTGGTTCCAAACATAAAAATACCGATTGGAATTTTGCGAGACTTCAATCTTTGCGAAAGCAGGCCACTGGCAATGTCTCCGAAAATTGCTCCCGAATAGAACAGAGCGACCAAGTGTCCAGGCTTTGGCGCTGGCGAAAGACCCATCTCGCTCGCGATTTTCGGTGCAAGTCCAACAAGAATCGCAAGCGTAAACCAGATCGGCATTCCCACAACGACAACTTTTACAAGTCGCAGAGCGAGCGTCCACGATTTCAAAATCGGCAGAAGTCCGCGCGTAAGATTCGAACTCTCACTTTTCATTGCATCAAAGAGTCCGCTTTCAAATACAGCGAAACGCAATGCGAGAAGTGCAAGCCCCATCACTCCGCCGATTGCGTATGACATTCGCCAGCCCGTGAATTCGTTCACAACTCCTGCAGCGATGGCTCCAACAACGCCAACTGCGCCGATGAGCGTCACTGCGATTCCTCTGCCGTGCCGAGAAGAAATTTCCGCGACAAGTGTGACGCCCGCGCCAAGTTCTCCAGCAAGGCCGACGCCCGCGACGAATCTCAAAATGCCGTACGTCGTGATCGCATCAAATCCACCCATAAATGCAAGCGGTCCACTGGTCGCTCCGACGCCAGCATTCAAAAAGTTTGCCAGAGAATAAAGAATGATCGAACCGAATAACACGCTTCGTCGACCTCGCAAATCACCAAGTACTCCCCAAAGCACACCGCCGACGAGCATGCCAATCAATTGCAAATTGAGAAGCCAAACACCTGTTTGTGCCTGTTGTTCCATCGTTAATCCCAGATCTTCAAGACTCTGCCACCGAACCACATTGAACAAAATCAAGTCATAAACATCTACGAAATACCCAAGGGCTGCAACCAAAATCGCAATGTTCATAGACGAAAAAAGTTTTTGTTTGGAATGGGACATATTCATCGCGCTCAACGCTGCTCGATCTTCTGCGAATTCAAATTGCTTCGCAAGCCGAGCCGGCACCTCGTCGAAACATTGAGCGCGCCAAAGTCCCCTGAGGCACCAAAGCATGGGGCGGGGAAACGCAAAATACATATCTACTTGCGCAACAAGAATTTACAAGAATTCCACTCTCTTTTTCTGCCAATGCAAATGACGCATCAGTGATACATTGACAGTTTTCTATTCTTCATTTAAGATAGAACTCGGTCTAGTCAAATAATGCCTGGGAGTATCAAAAATGAAAAAAACTACAACTATTTCAATGGTATGCCATCGCAACTTTTGTTTAAAAGGCCTCTCTTTTGCCTTTGTTACTGCATTATTGTGCACGACCACCTTCGCACAAACTCCTGCACAGTCTGCTGCTGTCAACCCTGTGATCCCAGATTCACGAAAGCCAAATCGTGCAATCCAACCATCGGCGACGGGAAGCGCCACTGCAACTGCTCCTGCGCAAAAAGCCGAGGCAACAACTTGGGCAAGCGAGGCTCGCTTCTCGCAGTCAACCCAGTTCACCTTTAAGATGGAGCCGGCGAATCATCCGCGTATGCCCAGCACTGATAAATTAATGCAGACATCGGTAACGCTCTACAAGGTCGATTCTGGGGATGGCTCTAGTTACTCTGGCAGTCCAACTTCCAACGGAACCAAGACCACACTGACCCTTGCTGAACTTTCGCAGGCCAATGGCACTCTCACCGACTCTGCACGAGTTTCCATTCAGAATGCAGTTGTCTCATCGGTCAATGCCGCGGGCATCGGCGGCGTCGCTTGCTTGATGGATGCGGCAGGAAGCGCTAGCGGCACCAACACCATCAACGTTGTCGCAGCTCAAGTCAGCAGTGTTCGCACCGTCACTTCGGGCGTTCGCGCTGATCCAGTTAATCAGTCTGTCAACGATCCGAAGCAGGCATCTGTCGTTGCTGGCTCGCCAATTACCGGTGGAGGCCTGTTAGAGAAGGAAGTGCTCGATGACTATCTTTACTCCCTCAGCCGCTTCCCAGGACGAACAGTAAGTGCTGCAGTTACTTCTGAACCATCTTCTTCGCAGGTTGTGCTTGACTATTTCGTTCAAGAAAAGACCATTTTCGATGTTTTCTTCCAAATTTCGAATACTGGAACGGAGCAAACAAGTTATTGGCAGGAGCAGATAGGAATCTTGGCGACTCAGCTCACT
>CAJCCX010000019.1 GCA_903961015.1 uncultured bacterium | reverse complement strand
GAAGTCGGCATTCCATTCAGTGACCCGATTGCAGATGGTCCAGTCATCGCTGCGAGTATGCACGATGCATTACAAAATGGCGCAGATCCCCACAGTGTCTTCAACGCCGTGCGTGCTGCGCGTGCAAAGACTTCGGTTGGATTAATCGCAATGGTCAGCGTTTCGATTGTCACCAGAATCGGTGCGAAGAATTTTATTGCGCAGGCAGCTGATTCTGGCTTCGATGGTTTGATTGTTCCTGATTTGGATCTTTCTCAAGCTCGAGAACTTTCCAATCTTTGCGAAAGTCGAAATGTAGCCCTCGCGCTGCTTATCGCACCAACAACTTCGCCGGTTCGAATGGCGCAGATCACAGAATCTTGCAGAGGCTTTATCTATCTCTTGGCTCGAGCTGGATTGACGGGCGAGCAAGAATCCAGCCCAGAGATTTCAAGTTCGGTGAATGCCATTCGATCTGTAAGCAAACTTCCCATTGCAGCAGGATTTGGAATCTCAACTCCAGAGCATGTCGCTGCGGTCACGAAATATGCAGACGCGGCGATCGTCGGAAGCGCGCTCGTTCGGCGCATGGGCAAAGGCGATCCAGTCTCTGCCGCTGCTGATTTCACTCGACTCCTCGCAACTGGCCTGAGAACGGGTTTGCCGATGTCATCATTTTCAAATTGAGTTTCGACCCTATTCTGCTGCCTTCGATGGTGGCAAGATCGACTCCAATATCTTTTTCTGCGCAAGCGCTCAAAGCCCAAGAAGATCTGAACCGTGAAATCCTTGTTGTGAACTCTGTCACAGTTGACTATCCAGGAGTTCGGGCGCTTGATGCGGTTTCACTTGCATTTCGCACAGGTGAAATTCATGCGATTGTCGGCGAGAACGGTGCAGGCAAGAGCACGATGATGAAAGTTCTCTCTGGAGTGATACGGCCGACATCTGGAACGATCAATCTGAAGGGGATGCAACGGCAATTCACTCGACCTTCCGATGCGATTCGCGCAGGAATTGCAATGGTGCACCAAGAACTGCATTTGGTTGGAACACTGAATGTCGCGGAAAATGTTCTTCTAGGGCGAGAACCCACCCGATTCTTAGGCGTTGCAGTTGATCACCAACGTCAACACGTCGTTGCTGGCGAACTTTTACGACAACTTGGCAGTGACTTCGATCTTTCGACTCTTGCGTGCGACCTCTCGATTGCTCAGCAGCAATTCGTTGAAATTGCAAAGTGCCTTGCAAGCGATGCTCGTGTCCTGATCTTCGACGAACCAACTGCAGTCTTAGGTGAAGTCGAAGCCAATCGTCTCTTTGCTGTCATGAGGCGCTTGCGCGACGAAGGGCGCTGTGTCATATTTATCTCGCATCATCTTGACGAAGTCATTTCCATTGCGGACAGAATCACTGTTCTACGCGACGGGAAAGTGGTGCAGGCATTTTCCCGCAATACAAGTGGAATAGTTCAAAGCGAAGATGGTTCGATCGCAGATGAAGGTCGACTTGCACATGCGATGGTTGGTCACGAACTTTCGTCGATCTATCCAGAAAAGATGTACTCCACCTGCAGCAGTTCGGCAATCGAACTGGCCAACTTTGGCGCGAAAAATAAATCGCATGGCATTTCATTTTCTGTCGCTGCTGGTGAAATCCTTGGTATCGCAGGTCTTGTTGGCAGCGGTCGAACTGAAACTGCCGAGGCGATTGTTGGGATTCGACCTTGCGAAGGAGTTCTTCGCGTCGAAGGTCGCGAAATCCAATTTACGAATCCGCGCGCAGCGATGCGTTCAGGCGTTGCGTATGTCAGCGAGGACCGCAAGAATCGGGGCTTGCATGTCACACTTTCGTCGATCTGCAACATGATGCTTCCGTCCCTAGACAAAGTCTCGCGGCTTGGCGGGATCATGATTGATTCTCACACTGAAAAGCGGATGACCAAGAAATGGATTGATACTTTTCAAATTCGTTGTGCTCGTCCAATGCAAGCAATCTCTTCACTCTCTGGTGGGAATCAACAAAAATTTGCACTCGCACGCTGGTTGGAAGCTCGCCCTAGAGTCTTGATCATCGACGAACCAACACGTGGCGTCGATGTCGGCGCCCGTGGCGAGATTTATCGAATCATCGCTCAACTTGCACGCGAAGGTCTTGCGTGCATTGTGATAAGTTCGGAACTTCCAGAAGTGATCGGTATCTCGCACCGAGTCATCGTGATGCGCGAAGGAACAATTGCAGGCGAAATCCCATCTGAACGACTCGCTCTCAAAGACTGTCAAGAGCGGATTGTTCGCATCGCATCGGGACTCTCAGAAGAAAGTTTCACAAACAAATGAATCCACGTATTCCCTCCATGCTTCGTGCTTCGCAGCGTGCACTGGAGATGTGGGGGGTCATTGTTGCGTTCGTCATTCTGTTTGCAGTCAGCACTTTCAACCAGGGTTTCGACTTTCTCAATCCAGAGAATTTTCGAGCGTTGCTCAATTCGAATGCGCCAGTTGGCATTCTTGCAGTCGGCATGACGCTCGTCATAATTTCTGCAGGAATTGATCTTTCTGTTGGGAGCATGGTGGTTCTCGCTGCAGCAATTGGAATGACCACAATGAATTCGCTGATTGACAGTGGGACTTCCGAATTGAACGCCGTATTGCTCGGAGGAGCAGTCACAATCTTGGCTGGAACTGTCGCTGGCACATTCAACGGCGTTCTTGTCGTATTCGGTCGCATCGCGCCGTTCATTGCGACGCTCGGTGGCCTCGCCGCATTCAGATCAATGTCGCTCGCCATCGCAGATGCAGGTGAGATTCGTTCCCAAAGCGCCACAATATTTAGCGCACTTGGTCGAGGAGGAGTCCCGATTCCTGGACTTCTCAACGCTGCAGGCAAGCCTCTAACACTTTCATACAGCACAGTGATTTTTTTCGTCATCGCAATCATTGCGCAGTGGTTTCTTTCGCGTTCTCGATTCGGCCGACAACTTGTCGCAGTTGGTGCAAATGAAACTGCTGCTCGCTATGCCGGCATTTCCGTTTCATGGGTTCGGTTGCGTGTGTATTCGATCATGGGATTACTTGCTGGCATTGCGGCTCTTGTGCAAAGTTCACGAATGAATTCCGTCTCAACCTCACAGCTTGGACTTGGAAGCGAACTCGACGCAATTGCCGCGGTTGTGATAGGTGGCACGACTCTTCGAGGCGGATTTGGTCGTGTCTGGGGAACTGTCGTCGGTGTGCTGATCTTGGGAATGATCACAAACATCTTGACAATTTCTGGAGTAAGCCCGTATTGGCAAGGAGCAGTGAAAGGCGCAGTGATCGTTCTTGCAGTGCTTGTTCAGCGAAGTTCTCGAGAGTAATTCGGTTTCTCGCAGATACGGTGAAAAGAGTGTACTTTCTAAAATATGCTCCTATCTAAAAAACTTGTCTCCTTTTCTTTTTTTATTGCTTCAACCATTTTGGGTTTATCTCTCTTTGGTTTCTCCGAAGCGAAGCCAATTGTTTCGTCCACTTCGACCAAGTCTCCTACTGCGCAAGCAACAAACGCCAAATTCAAAGTCGGCGTTTCAATTCCTGCTGCAGATCATGGATGGACTGCTGGAGTTGTCTGGTGGGCGAAGGAATGTTCCAAACTTCATCCTGAAATCGATTGGATGATCGCCACTGCTGAAACCCCTGAAAAACAAATTGCTGACATTGAAGCTTTCATGGCAAAGAAGGTTGACGCGCTTGTGATTCTCGCCACAGAATCTGCGCCGCTCACACCCGTTGCGGAAGAAGCGCATAATCGTGGAATCCTGATCGTGAATGTCGACCGAGGATTTCTCAAGCCGGTCGCGGATATTTTTATCGAAGGTGACAACGCATCATTCGGTCGCAAGAGTGCTGAATTTATGGTGGAAAAACTCGGCGGCAAAGGCAAAGCTAAGGGCGACATCTTTGTTCTTGAAGGCATCCCTTGCACAGTCAATACGGCGCGTGTCAATGCCGCGATGGCTGTTTTCAAGACCGAACCAGGCATCAAGATCGTGGGACAGCAAGCGGCAAATTGGAATCGTCAAAAGGCACTTGAAGTGACGGAAACTTTACTGACGAAATCTCCCAAAGTCACTGCGATCTGGGCTTCAGACGATGACATGGCATTGGGCGCAGAAAACGCGCTCGCTGAAAAGGGAATTACTGGTGTATGGATTCTGGGTGGGGCAGGGATGAAAGATATTGTCAAGCGCGTGATGGACAAGGATCCGATGTTCCCTGCTGACATCACATATCCGCCGTCGATGATCGCTACTGGAATGGAATTAGCGTCGACTGTGCTTATGGGCGGACAGCGTGCAAAGAAAATGCAGTTTATGCCTCACCACTTAGTCATCGATGTCGATTTGATTCTGCCAGAAAACGCGAAGGATTATTATTTCCCAAACAGCGTTTACTGATCCAAATCAATACCGACGCATTACGCCAATCACGACTCCTTGAATTGTGCATTCACGCACAATGATTGGCTCGAATGCTGGATTTGAAGGTTGCAGGCGAATTGTTCCATTTCGCTCCTTGAAATAGGACTTGAGCGTGGTCTCGCCATCTTCAAGCAACGCAACAACACGCTCGCCATTTCGTGCTGTCGACCTTCTTTCAACGATCACATAATCGCCGTCGAGAATCCCCTCATCTCGCATGGATTCGCCTTCGACTTGCAATGCAAACATTTCGCCACGTCTTGCTGTTGTACGACCGAAAATTTCTTCAAGCTGAAGTTTCTCATCTTGAGCACAGCGTTCGATCGGCATGCCTGCTGCAATACGGCCAAGAAGTGGGATTGAAAGTCCAGACCCTTCATCGGGACGGACTGCATCATCGACTTCAGATAAAGAGCGAGCCTTGTTCGGATTGCGCTTCAGTGCGCCTTTCTCGACGAGTGCCTGCACATGTTCGAACACGGTGACTTTGCTCACGGCGAGTTCGTCCGCTATTTCCTGCAGAGTCGGGGAGAATCCGTTCATCACTCTGAACTGGCGAACGAAGTTGAAGATCCGCATTTGTTTGGGTGTCAGATTCATTTTGTTGATTCATCCTTTGGGTTTCATGCGATTCTAAAAGCGTCTCTGCGACGCGGCGATAGACATAGACAGTTGGTGGGGGAGCAATGCGACCTCGGTCCTTTCGAATCGGGTCCTTCCGTATCAGGCTCTTTCGAAACAAGCCATCTCGAATCATGCCGAGCGCCTTTGCTGGTGTGATTGAAATTGGTGTTATTGAAATTGGTGTTGTTGAGATGGATGTTGTCAAACTTGAATGAGCAAACGATCTTGGATTTTTTTCTCTGCCATTCTCTTGAAGTGGCGACTCTTGCACAGTGTGACCAACCAATCGGCCAGCAATTCCAAAGAGTCTTTCGAGCCAATCAATTGGTTGCTCGACGAATTGCAAAGTCTGTGTTGGTGCGTCGCCCGAATTTTGGGATACAAAAATCATTTCTCCCATTTCATCAGCAACTATTTGAGTGACAAAGTCGCCGCCTGGTCCGAGGCAAACGATGGGTTCGCTGAGAGCCTCAAGTGTTCGACCCTCCAATTGCCCCCGACCTGCGACAGGTGATTTCATTTGATTGATTCTCTTCATGATTCCGTCCTCATCGGTTGCTTGACCTCGATCTCTTTACATTTGTACGGTATATGTTAGCCTGACAGAAGGTAGGGTTCAAGCCCTTTTTTCTTTGATTCAATTAACATCGCGGTTGCCATGCCTGTGACCGCCAAATCCGACCACTCCCAACCCCCTCCAAGATGCGCCAAAGAGGTCTGCGAGGCTTACAGGCTCGAAAAAGGGATCGTATTCCTCAATCACGGTTCCTTTGGAGCCATTCCTGAACCCATCCGTCTGGCAGTTGATTCTTGGCGTGCGCGGATCGAAGCTCGTCCTATCGAAATGATTGGCCGAAAGATGAATCAGCACCTTGGCGAGGTCAAGCATGTGCTCGGTGAGTACATCGGAGCAGAGCCGCATCGAATCGGGTTGATCACGAATGCAACGACTGGTGTCGGTGCAGTTCTTCGCAGCATCGCATGGAAGCAAGGCGACCGAATCGTGATTACCAACCAGGGTTACAACGCCGTTCGACAAGCCGTTCAATATTGCTGCGAACGATTTGGATGTGAAGCGGTCATTCTCGATCTTCCGCTTCCACTTGAGGATCATCAACTTGTTCTTGATCGTTTCATGAAAGCGATAGATATTCACACACGCTTGGTCATCGTGGATCACATCACCAGCCCGACGGCAGTCATCTTGCCGGTCGCAGAAATCGCGCACGCTTGTCGCGAAAAGGGAGTTCTGTGTTTGATCGATGGCGCTCACGCTCCTGGAATGATTCCACTGAACATCGATGAAATCGGCGCGGACTGGTACACCGGAAATTTGCATAAGTGGGTTTGTGCTCCCAAAGGTTGCGCATTTCTTGTTGCCTCTACGCAGACTGAAACTTGGACGCATCCTGAAACAACGAGCCATATGCACGGTCATGGATTTGCAGAGGAATTTGATTGGCAAGGAACGCGCGATTTTGCGCCTTGGTTGACTATTCCAACAGCGATCGAATTTGTTTGCGGTGGATTTCCAGGCGGTATTCGCGAACACAATCATCAACTTGCTACTTGGGCGCAAAAGAAACTCTGTCTAGACTTTGGAACTCGTTCAATTTCTCCGATCGATGGTTCGATGATTGGATCGATGGCGACGATTCCACTTCCGCCTGCGATCTCGATGCGATTCGCAACAGCAGCAGACTTTCAAGCGACCCTCTACGACGTACACAAAATCGAAGTGCCAATTATTGATTGGGGCGGAGCGTGGCACTCGCGAGTTTCAGCACAGGCATACAACTGCCCCGAAGATTATTTGGCACTCTCCGCTGCAGTCTGTTCAGAAGCGCTTGTGCGCTGAAACTAAGTTTTTTCTGCTGGCGGTGAAACCGGCTTTTCCGCAGGAGTGACTGGCACAATTTGGCTGGCTGCCTGTGCTTGCTTGAAAGGCAGGTATTCCGTGTTGAACCAAGTCCACCAACGCTTCATGTCCCAACCATTGTCCGCCGTGGACTGTCCAAAATCTCTGGATGTCAGAGCGATCAGCGATTGATGCGCATCTGATCGATAGTTGTAAACCATCGCATCTTGAACTCGCATCAGCACTCCAGTCTGCAAAGTTCCGATCACAGGAATAAATGCTGCCGCATTATCTCCAACCACTGCGGTCACATTTGCGATGTAGTGAGTGTTCGTGCCAATTGCGATCCAAGCCAAATCACCCTTTGTTTTATTTTCATCTGCTGTGACTTGCGCAAAGATCAAAGAAGGAATGACCGCAAATGCGTCAACTTTTCCCGCCAGTGATCCAGATTGATTCACGACAAGGTGTCTTTCGTCCCGCAGTCCAAGTTCAATGATTGCAATGACTTCATCGCATGCAGGCCGCACGATTCGTCTCGAAGCTTCGTGTCGCATCTTCGATTCTTCATTTCGAATCGCAATCTTTGCCAGCATCCCTTGCCCAAGCCCACCTTGGCTTGCAAGATGATCCAAGTATGCCAGTCGAACATCATCTTTTTCCTCTTTCATTGCATCCCAAAGTGCCTGCCATGAAGAAGGATCTTTCCATTGACTCAACTGCGCGATGTTTTGCGTGCGCGTCGTTCCGCGGCGCGTTCCAAACTTTGAGCGCACAAAGTCCTTCGCACTTCGCTCATAAGACTGCGGAGTCCCCGCAGATCCATCTGCTGGCTTGAGTATGGCTGGATCAACCGCAGGCGGAATGCCTCCCGTCGAAGGGATCGGTCGAAGCAATGAAGGCGGAATCGGTGTAAGTGGGAGTGTTTGAGTCGGAGTGACTGCCTGCAAAGCAGTGCAAACAATCCATGCGGCTGTGATAGCGATTCGCATGCTCCATAGGATAGCACCGATGACCAACAATTCCACAGATTCTCAAAGCGTCAGAGAGCCAGATCCCCGAGAACTCTTTGCAAGACTCGGCGAAGAATCGTTCTGGCGTATCGCTCGTGCTTTTTATGCTCGGATATCAATAGATCAATTTCTGCGACCCATGTTTCCAAAAGAACTTGAAGAACCAATTCGAAATCAGGCGGAATTTCTTATCCAATATTTCGGTGGACCAGAAACATACAGCATTCGCAAAGGACATCCTCGTCTGCGCATGAGGCATCATCCTTATTCGATCGGAGTCGCCGAGCGAAATGCTTGGGTTGCGGCAATGACAGGGGCGCTTGAAGATGCGCAAATCCCTGAACCTGATCGCACAGTCATGAATCGCTATTTCGCAAACACCGCAACTTTCTTGATGAACCGAGATGAGTGATCGCACTCGTCGAAGGGGACGAGAAATCACAATTCAGTCTGAATCGATTGCGCCGACCATCAAATCACGGCGCGCGATCGAATTGAGAACCTTTTCTGCTTCGGCTCTGGTAGGCCATGTTCCGATGCGAACCGCAAAAAGTTCTTCTCCCCTCGGCGTATGAATCGTGTCAATG
Organism: uncultured bacterium; assembly: GCA_903961015.1. Taxonomy (GTDB): domain Bacteria; phylum Planctomycetota; class Phycisphaerae; order Phycisphaerales; family SM1A02; genus F1-60-MAGs104. Next base: position 7,587 of record CAJCCX010000019.1, on the reverse strand, counting down.
CGAGCCGCAGGAGCCTTTGATCGTTTCAAGTCACTTGCCAAATCTTTTTTGCGTTGCGCTGCTGCGGCTTGGCTGCTGTAACTACCAGCGCGAATGGTGAACTCACGATCTGCAAGAGAATTTGCCACAGGTTTTGACTTTGCAGCGACTGCTACTGATTCGGGGATCTTTCCTTGGACGGCTTCAGGTTGGGACTTCACTTCAATTGCAGCACTCTGATTCGCAGCACTCGTCTTCGGTTGGAGTGTCCATGCAGGAGCAGGTGCGATTTCCGCATCTTCCGATTTGTCTCGCTCTTTGCCACGCAGAGCAACAGTTGCAATTGTTGGAACCTCCGCCATTTTCCTCGCACGCTCAGCACAATCGCGTGCACGAACTGCATCGGATCCAGAAAGCTTCGCAGCAGCTTGTGAATAGCAAACAGCGGCATCCTTGGGATGCTGCTGAGACAATTTTATGTCTCCAAGCAGAACCAATGCGCTACCAGAGACATTTCGATCTTGCGCAGAACTGGCTTGCGTTGCAAACTGCTGAGCTTGATCCAAATTCCCAAGTTTGTAGGAACTCATCGCTGCGATGAGAGCACCCTGAGTAGATGTTGCACGATCATCGCTGCGGACAAGATTTTGACTTTCGGAAAGAGCGATTGCGTATCGCCCTTCTTCATAGCGCGAAACAGCAGATGAAAGATTCCCCGCTTTCGGCTGGCTTTCACAAGAGACGCAGAAAAATATCAGCGCACTCCAAATCGATAAATTGATTTCGCGATACTCGCGTCGGTTGCATCCTTGCACGTGCAGTATCGTATCTCCAAGTCGCCCTCTGGCGCAAGTCGATGAAACTTCTCAAGAACATTCAGCGCAACATTTTGCTTCAACCTTGGCGTATCGCGGTCATTGATGATCAGCGATCTTGGCGTGCATTCGAGCTGCAATTTGTCGCGTGGCATCTTGCCAAGAAGATCATGGATGTCTCTGACAAACCGCGCATAGGCATCATGCTTCCCACGTCGGGACTCTTTCCGCCAGCAGTGATGGCAGGGTGGTCGCTTGGACGAACGATCGTCCCTTTGAACTATCTGCTTTCTAAAACTGACTTGGAATATGTCTGCGCAGATGCTGGAATCGATGCATGCATCACGGTTGGGCCAATGGTTGACTTGGTTGGAGGTCTACCAAGCGGAGTGACTCCAATCCGCATGGATCAGATAAAATTCGGTGGAATTCCGCCAATTCGCATCTCGAAACCTATGAAACAAGACGATCTTGCGGTGCTTCTGTACACCTCTGGAACGAGCGGTCGACCAAAGGGAGTCATGCTGACTGCGGGCAATTTGAATGCGAACATCGAACAGATCGTGGACCGTGCAAAATTCGATCGTCACGACACGATGTTGGGCGTACTACCTCAATTTCATACCTTTGGTTTGACGGTACTGACTTTGCTTCCTCTGGCAATTGGCTGCCTTGCGATTTATACCGCGCGCTTCATTCCCCGAAAACTTATTGCATTAGCACGCACCCATCGACCAACTGTGCTCGTTGCAATCCCTTCGATGTATGGAGCATTGCGACTTGTCAAAGATGCAACGAAGGAAGATCTCGCCAGCCTGCGATATGTGGTCAGTGGGGGAGAACCCTTGCCGCAAGCAGTTTCCGACACTTTTTTCGAACGCTTTGGCATCCGAATCAGTGAGGGATATGGCTTGACCGAAACAGCGCCGGTCACCAACTGGTGCCTCCCCGAAGAATGGAAGTGGCGCAGTGTCGGACGCCCGCTCAAGGATGTCACTGAACGAATCGTCAACACCGATGGAAAAGATGTTGCCGCAGGCGATGAAGGTGAGATTCGCATCCAAGGACCCAACGTGATGGTGGGATATTGGAATCTGCCACAAGAAACCAAAGCAGTCTTTGACGAGAATGGTTTTTTTTGCACAGGCGATATGGGACGCATTGACAGCGATGGTCATCTTTTTATCACCGGACGCATCAAAGAGATGTTGATCATCTCTGGAGAAAATGTTTTTCCGCGGGAAATCGAAGAAGTACTTGATCGTCATCCTTCAGTCAAGGCGAGCGCAGTCATTGGTATGCCCGATGATTCACGTGGAGAACTTCCCATTGCATTTGTTGAATTGAAAGAGGGGGAGTCCTTCGATGAGATTGCGCTTCGAACTTGGTGCCGCGAGAATCTTGCGCAGTTCAAAGTGCCAAGAGAAATCCGCCTTCTTGATCCACTGCCGCGCAATCCAACGGGCAAGATCATGCGCAGGTCGTTGAAGATCGTGTAACGAGCGCAGAGTTTGTAAACACATTCAGGGAGGGCAAGCACCCCAACCACTGAGCACAAGAGTGAGATCTGCGCCATCGGTGACACCATCACCGGTCACATCAGATCCACTTGTATTCCAACCAGAAAGCAGAAACGCTAAATCAGTTCCGTTTCGTTGTCCGTCATTGTTGTAATCACCCAGACAAATGGGGCAGGCAGTTTGAGTTGATGTCACGGTCAATGTTCCGGCTCCAATTGACCCTCCAACACTTGCGATACGCAGCAGATATTCACTGCCACATTGGGCAGTAAAAAGAACCGCGGTACTCTTAGGATTGATAGCGCAATTTGCATTGTCGTCATTACAAATAATTGACTGCGAAGTCGTACTGCATGGGTACGGATATACAAGAAGGGCAGTATCAAACGGTTCCCCTCCACACGTGCTGACAGCGACCTGGCCCCGAATATTGTTCAGCCGAAACCAGACATCTGATACGACAGGATTTAATCGAGTGCCAGAAATGACAATGTTGTCGATGCGATTTGCCGCAGTACTAGAAGTCGCTGCAACAGTCGACTTCATACGAAAAAGTACGCTTGCTTGATTCGAAGCCGTTGGCACTTGAATTGTGCGCGTAAACGCCGATTGATAGGTCTTGACATTCCATGCATCAGTGCCCGTTCCAGTTGCGCCCGCGGCAATGACTGAGTAACCCGGCAACAGCGTTGTCCATGTTGAACCGCCGTTTGTGCTCATGACGAGATCAAATGTCCCTGGGCCAGCGGAGTTCCGCGCTTGATCCCATGAGACAGAAATGCTTCCATAATTGAGCGTGTTCACCTTGACTTGGTAATAGTCTCCGACACTCCAGTAAGCCGTTCGTAAAGAATTGGCAGACCCATTACCTTCCAATGTCGAATAGACCGTTGTCGCAAGTGCATGCCCGCTCGAAAGCATTGTTCCAGCGACCAATTGTCCAGAATCTGCGGGGCCGTAGTTGAATAAGGTTCCAACAGGAGGGTTTGGAAGGCTCGGAATTGCAGTTGGAATACTCCATGAAGCAAGGATTGATGGTGAAAGCGTAATGCAATCAGATGGAACCGGATTATTTCCTGCAGTTGCTGCAAGAAGTGTGAATGGAAATACTCCCAGCGAAATCGGAGTTGCTTGCGAGCATTGATCGTTGACTGGGACGGGTGGATTGCAGTTGGCTGCTGCCAAGTCAACACACAATTGATCCCAAGATTTTTGGCAACAAATTGGATCAATTGCACAAACGGAGTTACAACAGGTTGCAATCTGACAACCAGGCGTGGGATGCTTTGCAAAGCAGTCCCCAGTAGATCCGCATGGATTCGAGCAAAGGTCATCCCAAGTCACTTTCAAGTTATAACTTTGCACTTCCGAACATGCGTAAGGAAACGATTGTGCGGTTGGAAAAGTGCCGCGCGCAACGACGACATACCACGTTCCAACAGGTACGCACTGAATGTGATTTTGTGCCAAACATCCACTGGACTGAACAGCAAAGACTGCGCTTGAAAGGGGGGCACACGGCTGAGAGAGAAGCGCAACAAAGATTGGAACAGTATCCGAAGAAGTTCCATAAGTTGTTCCATATTCTGCTTGAATATCGATGTTGACTCGTGCGAGACCGTCACCATTTGGATCTGTGAGAACAAGTTTGTATGCATCTAAATCTGGCAAGCCAACTGTTCCACCAGTAACAAACCGAATGCTTCCACAAATCGTCTTTGAATTCACAACAGTCAAAAGTGTGGTGTTGCCAGAGCTGGCGACGCATGGAGAATTTTCAGTTCCAGTGGAATCGCACGGTTCATTCTCTGCCATTGACTGAGGTGGACATACAGGCACGCAATACGTTGAGCAGATTTGAACTGCAGATAAAACACAACTTTGATCCCATGCAACGGAGCAGCAGTATGGTTGAACAGAACAGATCGCCTCGCAGCAAGCAGCATCCGCACAGGATGGGGTGGAATGAGCAATCGTGCAAGATCCCGAGGTCGCTGAACCACAGGGCGTCGGTGGAGGAGCAGCGCAGTTGATCTGAGCATTTGCCGCGCACTGGCTGTCCCACATTGTCAAGCAGCAGAATGGATCCATTGCGCAAATCAAAGCACAACACGTTGGCGTATCACAACCCGGTGTTGTGTGCGAAGCAAAGCATGAACCAGTCGCATCGACGGGGCAAGTCTGCGCCGATGCGAATCCGCTTGCAAAGGCACATACAGCGATCAGCCCGCAAAGGAAATTCGAAATAGAAGTGACAGTTCGCAACATTGGAAACATACGACAAAAATACGAGATTCAATCAAGAATTATCTAATTTAACAAAAAACGCACCTCTGAAATGAAAACCCCCTCAGTCTTTCGACCGAGGGGGTTATAAGAATCGATTTTACTGAAACTTACTGTGGGCAGTTTCCCCAACCACTGAACAAATATGCGAGATCTGCACCATTGGTCAGTCCGTCATTATTGCAGTCACCTCCGGGCGTTCCCCATGCAGATAACACATAGGCAAGATCGCTAGCGTTACGCACTTGGTCATTGTTGAAATCACCAACACATACTGGTGAACAATTGACAGGAGAAGCCACTGTAACAGTGAGCGTTCCAGTTCCCGTTGCAGTTGTGGCGGAATATCCACCCAAAGCAATGGTGTACTCAATGCCACAACTGAGCGTTACATCCAAGATGGAAGAGAAGCCAGTGCATCCCGTTCCGTCGTCGTTGCAAGCAATGACACTACTTGGGTCGCAGCTTGTCTGAGCCGAAAGTCGGGTGTCATGATTTGCATTGTTGCAAGTCGAAAATGTGTACAAGCCGGCTTGAGTTGGAGTGAACTTATAGAAAATGCAGTTGTAATTGATTTCGGTTCCAAAGGCGCCCATATCGCAGAGACCTGTGTAATCCAAATCAATAGTTGCACCTGCGCGGCTGAATGCTGTTGCACCCATAGGGAGCACGACAGATTCTGCACAGGTCAATCCTGCACCGCCGCCGCCACCACCACCACCAGCATCGGAGATGACCATATCGCCGACTCCAAAGTTTGCGGCGCCGTAACCACCAATGCGGATGCGATACGAAGTGCCAGCCGTTGCAGCAAGCGTGACTTCAGAAGCGAGGCCGCAAGCGCCAGAATCTGCATCATCGTTGCACACAACAATGGTGCCACCGCAACCGTCATAAATGTCCAATCGAGTGTCCCACGTGGCCGAACAAAGCGAAACGAGAAAGTTTCCTGTTGTTGGCGCAGTGAAAGTAAACCAGACATCGTTGAAGAAACTTGTTCCGAACGCTCCGCAAGAAACATCCGTTGGATTTGGTCCGTCAGTCGTCGATCCATTTGTATCGAATGCATTGTTTCCAACGATTGCGACAGTTGCGTCAGCGCAATTGTCATTTGGAGGTCCAACAGGAGCACCTTGTGAGACGAGCAATTCTGTCGTTCCAGTTGCGCCGTCAAAACCACCGACTCGGATGATGTACGTTGTTCCTGCTGTCAAACTTGCAGAAACAAGAGATGCAAAGGCAGTTGATTCTGGGCAATCGTCATTGCAGGCGATTTGAAATCCACCTGCGTCTGGACAACCATCCCACACTTCGATTCCTGTATCAAACTCAGCGCTTGAACCACAGGTTGCGAAGGTGAACGCATCCGTTGCGGGAGCAACGAAAGAGAAGAAGACATCCTTCGTGAATGCTGCACCGCCGAAACCACAAGTCACAGCGCCGAAACTTGTTCCAGCGTTGATGTTGGTGAAAGGATTAGCGCCGAGAGCAGCAACTATTGGTGCGCTGCAGTCATCTCCTGCAGGTGGCACAAATGAGCAAGCTATCGAAGAAATCTCCAAAGTGTAATTACTTCCCAGTGGACCACCGCAAGGAAGATCGATGAACTGACTAGGCAGTGCAACGACGTAGTAACTACCAGGGCCAATGCAAGCGGTCAGCGTACTTGGGCAAGATCCAGTGCTGACTGCACCAACAATCGTGCATCCAGGGTTGTCAATGATCGCGCAGAACGATGGAATATTGCTGAAGAGATTCAGAGTGATCTGCGTTCCTTCAGTCACGGTGAATCCGTACCAGTCTGTGTCGCGTGTCGCCGTGCTCGCATAGAAAGTTCCGCCAATTGAAGTGTTGAGCGAAGACAAAGCCTCATTGGCTCCACCGCCGTTGCAACCACCGTTCGTGTCCCCGCCGCAAACTTCTTCTTCTGGAGTCGCTGCAGGGGGAATCGTGCAACTTCCAGCTCCGCACGCTGGGCAGAGGGTCGCTGCTGCGTCGGCGCAGACTTGATCCCATTCGGTTGTACAGCAATAGGCATCAGAAGCACATACCGTGTCGCAGCAAGTTTGGTCTGCGCAGCAAATTGTTCCAGGATTGGCAACGCAGCAATCTCCGCCGCCGCCACCGCCACCGCCGCCACCGCCTACCGCGATGGACATGGTTCCAGCTCCACCAGTTGTTGTAGCGCTATAAACACCGACTGCGATGTAGTAAACAGTTCCAGCTGAAGCCGACAAAGTCATGAGGCTCGAAAACCCAGCGCAACCAACGCCGTCGTCATTGCATGCAACGACTGTCGACGCGTCGCAGCCAGTTTGAGCTGAGAGACGTGTATCGACGCCTCCAGCTGTTCCGCAAGTCGAAAATGTGTATGTGTCAGTCGTCGTCGCGGTCCACTGGAACCAGACTGTGTGGAAATTTGTATCGGTTCCAAATTGCCCCATATCGCACAGACCGGTGTAATCCATATCGACAGTCGCTCCAGCATTGTTGTATGCGTTCACGCCATCCGAAATGATTTCAGCTGCAGCACAGGTTTGTCCGCCCTGCGCATAAGCGCCGACGGTAGTACATGTGGCGATAAAAGCTCCAGCCACAAACATTAAGGTTTCATTACGCATCAAATTTCTCCATGGAAGTTTCAAACAAAATCTGATCCAAAGGCCTTTGGAAATTATTGTTCTTCGGTTTGATCAGCGTCATGCTTCAACAGACTGAAGAGTTCAATAAGATCCTATGAGTTTGCAAACACTACAAACCACATCTTTAATGTATCGCTGAATTTGCACAATACAAATAAAAACATTGTTTTTTGGAAAAAAATGCCCAAGCAGCCTTTATTTGAAAAAATTTGATCCAAACGAAGGGGGTTGAAAATGCCTGAAAAGTAAATACAAGCATTCGAATCAGCCAACGAGGCTTTAGTCTGTCCGACCGGCAGTTGCGGTGACCGAACATGTACCAATAAGGGATTTGCCTTTTCTGAT
>CAJCCX010000018.1 GCA_903961015.1 uncultured bacterium | reverse complement strand
GATTGAGAAGATGATGTCCATCAAACAAATCTGAGCAAGGATGATCGAAAGTGCCGCGCGCTTGGCGGTGGGCTTGGAAGATTCGTGCGGCGATTCGACTTGATGATGCATCTCCAGCACAGCTTTGGTCATCAGAACAAGGCCGCCGATTCCCAGCACAAGATCGCGAACGCTTGGCTCGAAAGAATGGCCCATGACAGACATAGCAAAGAGGGGAGTTGTCAGTTTCGCAAGCCAGTCGATGCACAGCAAGAGAAGAATGCGAATTCCCATTGCCAACGCGAGTCCCCAGAATCTGGCAAGTTCTCGCTGTTTTTCTGGCAAGCGACCACACAGAATTGCGATATAGACCACATTGTCGATGCCCAGAACGATTTCCAGACCGCTGAGCGTGACAAACGCGATGAGGTTGTCGAAGGTGAAGAGTTCCACTGAGTTGGGCGTACGATATGGAAACTATGACTTTGATGCGCAGATCATTTTTGATTTTGTTGGTTTTATTTGTTGCAGTCACTCAGAAACCTGTTTTGGCTTCCGCTTCTCCTTTGTCGCAAACCCAACAGCAAACAACGCCTCTCGCTCCAGTTTCGATCGAGCCGCCAATAGTGAACTTTGGAAAAGTCAAGCCAGGATCGAAGCTTCCTGCGAAGTTTGTGATTCACAATCTTGGTTCTCAACCGCTGACGATCAAGTCGGTGGTTCCAAGTTGTAAATGCACTGATGTGAACATTCTTGCTGGAACAGTGATTGCGCCAAATGCATCCGTTGAATTGCTGGCGACGCTTGATGTCCCAGGAACGCCTGGCGAAAAAGATGCGAAGGTCTTTCTGACTTTCGAGGGATATGGTGCTCCACAAATGGCGATGTTGAAAGCGGATGCAAGTCTGCCAATCCGCGTGACTCCTGCATATATCGATGCGCTGAAGTCTGTCGTTGAAGGAACGATCGTTGTCGCAAGCGATGACGGGGAGCCGTTCCAGATACTCAGCGCAGGTGGAATCACTCCGCGATTTGTCGGATTCGATCCAGCGAAAGATGCGCCCAAAGATTCGTACACGCTGCGATGGACTGTGCCGAATACAAGTTGCGAGACGATGCCACTCTGGTGGATCGTCGAGACTGATCGCGCTGATTGCCCTTTGGTCGCGATGCGTATTCGACATGAATGCACTGGATCGAAAGCGGATCCAACGAAGGTAGATCGATATTGGTTCATCCCAGAACCTCTTGCAGTTGCAGGACGATTGGGAACAGGGGAATCCATTGTGGTCCCTATGGTCATCGAGCATTACAACCCGAAGGAACGCGGCAAGATCATTCGCCCCGAATGGTCGCAGGTTAAGAGCGTTCGATCGCTTTCGCCGCAGATCACCGCGACACTTGAGGGACTTCGGCCTGGTAACAAAGACGATGTCGCAGTGTTGATTCGTATCGCGCCAGTCGCAGGTGTCACTGGAATTCTGTATGCGCCAGTCGAAATCGAAACCGCAACGGGCAAAGGTGTGTTTGCCGTTTCGATGCAGGCGTATGCGAAGACCGAGAGTGTGAGCGAGAGCGGGAATAAAAAAGAGTGACTGCACTTCCTGACTTAAACTTTCTTGATGCTGATGCGATGATCGATTCGTTCGAGCGCGCAGCGAAGGCGATGGAAGCGTCGCCGCTGCGCCGAGGTTCGACGGTGCATCTGCCTGCTCGTGGAAGAATCTTGGCAACGGGGGATATTCACGATTTCCCTGGACATCTTGAAGCAATTGTGCGTTTGGCAGAGTTGGATGAATCGCCTGATCACCATGTCATGCTGCACGAATTGATCCACGGGGAAACACTTGTTGGTGGTATGGACATCTCGTATCGCAACCTGGCCATCGTTGCTGAATTGGCAAGTCGATATCCGTTGCAAGTGCATCCTCTGCTTGCAAACCATGAGTTGGCGCAGTGCCACCGCATGAGTGTCAGTAAAGGCGGTGGTGATCAAGTCGCAATGTTCGATGATGGGCTGGACTATGTTTTCAATGATCGTGCCGAAGAAGTTGCAACTGCGATCCGCGAATTTATTCTGGCAATGCCGCTGGTTCTTCGCGCCGAAAATGGATTGTGGTGTTCACATTCAGTTCCAGCGAGAATGGATTTTGACGAGAGCGCACTCGATCGTGCATTGGTTCTGGAGGATTATCAATCGCCCCGTGGAACTGCGTGGTGCATGGTCTGGGGTCGACTGCAGGATCCAACTCATATTCAAGCTCTTTTGAAGCGCTTTGGCGCCAAGCTGTTTGTCGTGGGCCACTGTCACGCGGAGATGGGAATCGAAAGCCCAGTCGACGGACTTATTGTGATCAATAGCGACCACGCGCGTGGCGTTGTTGTGAGCATCGAACTTTCAAAGCCATTGCCTTCCGTGGATGAAATTATCAAGTCTGCCATGCCGCTTGTTCTCTATCGTGCGTTGTCGTGATGCACGGACTTCTTGCAATCGAATCCAGTCAGCGTGCGATCTCTGTCGCGATTCGTTGTCGCGACGGATCGATCGTGCAGCGAAATCCAATCGGTGATCCGCGCGAGAAAGATCTCTTGTTGCCAGCGATTGTTGCGTTGTGCGCAGATGCAAATATTGCTCGCAGCGAACTGCGCGCCATCGCCATTTCGACTGGGCCAGGAGGTTTCACTGGACTGCGTGTTGGAATTGCGACAGCAAAGGGAATGTGCGAGGCACTTTCGATTCCGGCGATTGATGTTCCATCCGCAATGGTCGCAGCGATGGGAGTGCGATCGCAGTGGTGGCCGCGCGCGCGCCAAGTTGTGGTTGCTCTGGCAGCAAAGGGCAATGAGTGTTGGATGACAACAATGGAAGCAGACGAGGCGGGAGAACTTTCGGTGCGAAGTGCACAGTGGTCACAGTGGAGTGTCGAGAATGCGATTGGATTTGGAAATGCAATGGTGTTGATTGCTGATGATCATCTGCCTGCGCAGATTCGCCAACGCGCGATCGACACGGGGATGACGATCTTGTCGCCGACTTTTCAAGCCAGTGATTGTTTGGCAGTCGCAGAAGCGATGCTGCTTCGAGGCGAAGTGACCGACTCTGTGGGGTTGCGTGTGCGTTATCCACGCGAGCCAGAAGCAGTCACCATTTGGCGCGCCCGATATCCAGATGGATTTACGCCTAAAAAGTGAATTGAAATCAAGATGTGCGCAGGATGGTTCAAGGCACTCCTTAATCTGGCCGATTGGTCAGTTGAGGAGTCAATTTATGAAACGTACGAGCCAGCTTCAGCGAGTCAAAGGACAAATCAATGGACGCGCAAATGTTCTGCTTGTTGGTCAACTGGTTTGGCCAACGATTTGTGATGCATCCGATGCGCTGCAAGTCATATTGAGCACTGCGCGCGTTGACCGTGTTCAATCTGCAAGTGATGCGATCAGTTGGATACGCGGTCGTTCGATTGACATGATCGTGATCGATCAGGCAATGATTGGCGAACGGACTGCGCGGCTTGTGGCCACTTTGCGCGGAGCATTTCCATCTGCTGGAATCGTTCTTGTTGGCGAACTTCCTTCGGCAAGTATCGTTGCGGAATTTTTTAGAATGGATATCACCGATTGGATCGACACCGAACATTGGGCAAGCCAGGCATTGATCTCAAATCGAGTTGCGAGTGAGATCGAGAAGGCGATGATCGATCGCGTCAACAGCGAGCGATTGGTTGTCTTGGAAAATGCGTTCCGCCGATTGACGCAGGAACGAAAGTCCCTTGAGGAAAAGCTTGGCGGGGCATGCGCAAATCTTGCAGGCGCAGAGGAGAGCGCGCGTGATCGAGAGGGAATCGCCGCAATGCAGACAGAATGCCGAATGCTCTTGGCGCAAGAAAGTGAAGTTGAATCGATCGTCGAGTTGAGCACGCAATATTTGATTGCGCGCGTTGGCCCGACCAACGCAGCAGTTTTTCTCCAGGATCAAGGGCAATATCGTCTTGCGGGATATGTGCGCGATGACCTTGCGCGCCGTGCTGCAGGTGGATTAGTTGATCATCTGGCAACTCTGTGGTGTGCGAGAATTACCGCGCATTCTGGAGTTGTCCGATTTGGCCCAAGCGATCCGCCATCTGCAAGATTTGCGGAATTGGCAGGGGTTCTGCCTGGGAGATCTGTCTTTGCATTCGCTGGCCCGAACTTGGATTCGACGACGGGTGGCCCAGTTGTGGTTCTCTTTCGCGATGGTCAACGACCATTCAGTAGCGATCTGCAAAAGGTTGCTCTTGCAGTTGGTCCGGCATTCACAAGTGGTTTGGCGCGCGTGCGTCGCATTCTGACACGTGCACAGCCAGAGTGGCCTAAGGAATCACCCGACAATTTGCCAGACATTTCGCCCGATATCTCGCCAGATATTTCACCAGACTCGGTTGATTAAGAAGCAATCGGCTGCGTTGGAAACGACGCAAGAATCGTGACGCCTCCGACAACTCTGTCGCCCTTCTTGACACGAATCACATTCGTGTCGCGTGTTGGAATAATCAGTTCGGTTGTTGATCCGAACTTGATCATGCCAAAGCGTTGCCCGCGATTGAAAGAGTCTCCCTCGGAAATCGGGCAGACGATTCGTCTTGCAATTGCGCCAGAGATTTGCTTGACCCCGATGCGATCTCCAGCAGTGTTCTTGATGATGATCAAATTGCTCTCGTTGACTTTCGCACTTTGCTCTGATCGAGCATCGAGGTATTGCCCAGGAGTGTGCTTCATCGAAACAACCGTCGATGCGCAAGGCATTCGATTGATGTGAACATCGAGAACGCTGAGAAAAATTCGCACGATGGTCGCGGGTCCGTTGGTCGCAGGATGATCTTCGACTGTCAGAACAGCAGAAACAACACCATCTGCAGGGCTGACAAGATCTGCAGGATCATTGGTCGCAGGTTTGCGAAAGAGAGGGTCTCTAAAAAACGCGGCGGCGGCGAACCAAAGAATGCCAACGATGATCATTACCCACCAAATAGGACCAGTAAGAATAATGATTGCACACGCAGCAGCGGTTGCTAATCCCCATTCTCGAAGACCGTAAGAAGTAAGAATCACTCGATTGACTTGCCCACAAAGAATCCGATGCCGCCGGCAACCAGAGTGGCAATCGCCAGACCTCCGCACCACATCATCAGATCTTGGGTGATCATTCCTGCGAGTGCTGATCCACCGCCCATGCGTGTTCCCATCACGACCAGCGTTGCCAAGATGATGGCGACGAGCGTTCCGACCATCAGCCCTAATCCCATTCCACTCATTGCGCTGTCGACGCGTTCGGCTTGCATCATGACCATTCCGCCGCCTGTGGAAGAAGCAGCTATTGGAACGGATGAATTTTCTTGGTCAAAGCCATCCATCTCGGTGGGTTCTGCGAAAAGTCCGCTTCCTCCACCAAGTGATGCGCCAGTTCCAAATGTATCGTCCCCGCCGTCGTCAAGAAGTGCGGCTCCAACGGAAGATTGGTCAGAGTCGGTGGAATCATCAAGCATTCCACTGCCAGATCCAACCGTTTCAAGCGAGAGGCTGCCAGAGCCTGACATCGAATCGATATCAAGAAACTCCTCGTCTATTTGATTGGAATTCGGTTTTCGCTTTGGCGGTGGAGCCATAGATCCGCTGGCATCAGAGGCGGCCATTGCTGCGGCGGAGTCTCCCCGACTGTCACCAAGAATGTCGATTCCTCCGGCAGATGGCTTGTTTGGCTTGGAAACTTCCATGCCTAAATCCAAATCCAAATCTAAACCCAAATCTAAATCCAAGTCCAAATCGTCTGAACTTTTCGCTTTTACTGCTGGGGCGATTGCGCTTGCATCTGCAGAATCAAGCAGGCCGAGAGGCTCATCATTATTCGGTGGCGTAGTCACAATCTTTGGAGTTGTTGAAACTGCTGGGACAACTGGGATTCCAGGCATATCCTTAGCGGAATCTGAAAGATCCAAATCATCCAGGCCAAGGTCAAGACCCATTGACGGGCTCGCAGCAGCAGTTGGCGCAGTTGGAGCAGTTGGCGCAGTTGGCGCAAAATCATCATCAAACTTCAGGTCATCAATAATCGCGCTTCCCGAAGCATCGTTGAGCGAAAGTGCTGGTGGTGCGGGTGCTTTTGAATCACCCAAATCGAAATCGTCATCCAAAGGGAGTTCTAGATCGATGCCGTCATCATCAACGAGCTGGTCAATCACCGCTCGTTTGAAGTGCACTTGGTCGTGCATCTTGAATTCTTCTAATTGTCCAGATTCGACCATCGCTTGGAGATCGGCTTCGGACTTACCAAGCCGCGTTGCGGCTTCATCGATGGTGTAAAAGAGCTTTGCCATGGCAGGAGGGATAAGAATACCTACGCTATGGCTCTTATGGAGGTTGCGCAAGGAAATCGTCGGCGAGGCAAGTCGCGGGGGTCGCTTGCTCAAAGTGTTGAAAAGTGGTTCAAGATTGCTGGTCGGGACTTGCCGTGGAGAAGAAATCGGACGCCATATGGGACGCTGGTAAGCGAGGCGATGCTTCAGCAGACTCAGGTTGCTCGGGTTTCCCCTGCTTGGGAGGCTTTTTTGCGGCAGTTTCCATCGGTTCGTGCGCTGGCGCGGGCGCCGCAAGATCGGGTGTTGGCGGCTTGGCAGGGGCTTGGTTATTACCGCCGAGCAAGGAATTTGCAGGCGGCGGCCAAGGTGATCGTTGGGGAATATCACGGGAAAATTCCTTGCGACCGTCTGTCGCTGGAAAAATTGCCCGGAATTGGACCTTATTGCGCCGGCGCCATCGCTTCGATCGCCTTCGGGCAGCGGGAAGCAATCGTCGATGGAAATGTCGCGCGAGTGATGATGCGAATTCACGGACGAAATGTTGATGGCGATTCGCGCACGGGCAAAGCGTGGCTTTGGAATCGCGCGCGTGATTATGTTGATGAGTCGCGTGATCCTGCGTTGGCCAACGAAGGACTGATGGAACTGGGAGCAATGGTTTGCACGCCGAACTCTCCCAAGTGTGGCGAGTGCCCATTGCACGAAGTGTGCGGTGCGTATGCATCAAAGAAGCAAGATCAAATCCCCACTCCTCGTCGGCGTGCCGCGCGGAGTGTTCTGCATGTTCATGCGATCTTGGTGATCGTGAATGGTCGCTATGCACTGACGCGACGTCAAAGCATTGGTTTATGGTCCGGCCTGATGTTCCCTCCAACCATCGAATCTCCGCGTGCGATTTCGCGCGCAGCGTTGGCGCAGAGAATCGGCGTCGGCGGGAAAGCTTTGTCCGCATGCGGAGCGTTTACATTTTTGACCACGCATCGATCCGTGCGATTTCGTGTGTGGAGTATTGATGATGCGAGCGCGCGAGAATTGAAGAATGCGCAGGAGAATGCCCAAGAGAATGCCCAAGAAAATGCGTGGACGTGGCATACGCAGAGCGCGGTAGAAAAACTTTCAATAACAAGCGCAATGAGCAAGATATTCGCGTTGGCAGAAGCGCAAGGCAATGCAAATGTGAAGGCGAGAGCGAGAAAGAATGGCGGGAAGTGAGTAACCTCTGTGCTGTTATGAATCGAAAGTCGACATCTTCACCGCTCTTAGCGATGCTTTGCGTCCTGATCAGCGGATGCCAACCCAAAGAAAATCCTGTCCTTTCGAATGAGCAATTTCCTGGAGAGAAGTATCCATCCAATATGTTGCTGAGTGACAGTCAGAGTGGCGATGTCGTTGCGATTCTTCATGCGACTGCTCAGGGTGCGATCACAGACCCGCTCACTTCTGCTGCGCATGGTGTTCGTTGGTCAGATGTTCCAGCGGCGGCGAATGAGGCGATCTCATTGGCAGAGATGGGTGTCGCGAGCTCGAAACTCGATGGCGAAACATGGACATTCGATATTGATACGCAAGGTGGCGAGCCAGCAAAGTTGACTGTTGTTCGTCGTCAGCCACCTGATATGTATTACGCAACCGCGACGGTGGGCTCATTCGGTGAGCGATACACAGAAGCAGAACGGATCGTGCGCGAGTTTCGATTGGCGATGCGCCGTTACGGTGCGCTCAAGCGACCTTCATAGATTTACAAACAGACAGGCCAACTTGTGATTTGTCACGCGGTTGGATACTTGCGGCCACCTTGCACGCGTTCGTAGGCGCGCGCAACCTTCAAGAGCATTGGTTCTGCGAATGCTTGGGCTTGCAATTGAATGCCAACGGGCAGCGGCATTTGGGAAGTCTCGTCGAACCCTGCAGGCAAAGAAATGCCGCAGATTCCAGCGATATTCGTATTGACTGTATAGACGTCGCACATATACATCGCCAGTGGATCTGTCATGCCGCCGATGGAAAATGCTGCGGTTGGAGAAGTGGGGCCGAGTATGACATCGCACTTTGCGAATGCAGTATCGAACTCTTGCTTGATAAGCCGACGAATTTGTAGTGCGCGCCGATAGTAAGCGTCGTAATAACCGGCACTGAGAACATATGTTCCAAGCATGATGCGACGCTGCACTTCTGGACCGAATCCCTCAGAGCGACTTTGCGCATAAAGATCGAAGAGATCCTTTGCCGCCTTGGACTTGGTTCGATGTCCATATCGAATTCCATCGAAGCGCGCGAGATTGCTGGATGCTTCGGCTGGAGCGATGACGTAATAGGTCGAGATGCCAACATCGGTCAGCGGAAGATCGACATCGACAATCGTCGCTCCCATCGCTTTGAAAAAATCAACAGCGCGTGCAACAGCGGCATCGACCGATGGAGAATTTCCCTTGCGATATTGAACAGGCAAGCCAACGCGAAATGCGCGCGGTGTTTCTTCAAGTGTGGTGACGACATCTTCGACCGCACGCGGCGCACACGTTGAGTCGTGTGGATCGTCGCCGGCCATACATTGATAGAGCAGTGCGGCATCGCGAACGCTGTGCGTGATGGGTCCAATTTGGTCCAGACTGCTGCCGAATGCGACCAGTCCATATCGCGAAATTCGCCCATATGTTGGCTTGAAACCAACAACTCCACAAAGCGCGGCGGGCTGACGAATGGATCCGCCAGTGTCGGAGCCCAGCGCAGCAGCACACAGATTTGCGGCAACTGCAGCTGCGCTTCCGCCAGAACTTCCCCCTGGAACGCGATTGATGTCCCACGGATTTCGCACCACTCCCCACGCGCATTTTTCGCAAGACGATCCCATGGCAAATTCGTCCAGATTTGTTTTGCCAACAATGATCGCCCCGGCTTGCGTGAGTCGATTGATCACAGTTGCATCGAAGGGAGAACGATAATTTTCCAAGATGCGTGACGAGCAAGTTGTGTGGCCGATACGTGTGACAATATTGTCTTTGATGGCAATGGGCACACCTGCAAGCACGCCGACTGAATTTCCTGCCGCAATTTCATGATCGATGCGATCTGCATCTGCGCGCGCTTGGTCATCGAAGACTTCGTGATATGCGTTCAGTTGAGAATTGCTGCGAGCGATTCGCGCAAGAGTTTGATCAACAGTCGCTCGCGCGGTTGTCTTGCGCGTGTGAATGTCATCGCGAACTTGGACGAGATCAATATTCATGATGATTCGCCGCCGAGAACTTTTGGCACTGCAAGAAAATCACCTTGGACCGCAGGCGCGTTGCGCAGCAGATCCGCAATGGGCATGCTCGGTTGGGGAACATCGTCGCCAAGTCGATTGGTCAGAGTCAATGGATGCGCCATCGGTTCGAGACCATCTGTGTTCACAGATTGGAGCTGTGCGATATGCCCCAGAATGGCTTGCAAATCGTGTTGGAGTGCTGAGAGTTGTTCCTGTGGAACCGCCAGGCGGGCCAACTTTGCCACATGTCGCACATCGTCGATCGTCAGCGGTGCGGGTTGGTTATTCGGTTCGTTCATCGAAATGGAAGTCTAACGCCGAAAGAAATCTCTATGGTGTAAGCCCCTTGAAATGCTGCAAGAGTCTGTCAGTCGAGTTTGGAATACAATTCTGGACTCGCCATGATTGTCCCACACATATCGAAAAGAACTCGAGTGATCAGGGCGTTGCTGTCCGTTGCGATGCTCGGTGGCTCGGTGGCAATCTTGGTGATTCTGGCATTGAATCGACCGTTGCCGGGAATCAACGACAGTCGTGCAGAGCCTCAGTCCATTGCAGCCTTTGAGCCAAAGATGATTCAGCTGCCTCGACAATGGGCCGGATATGGAACTGTGCGCGCGCTTGATTCCGCTGATGTGCCAGCGCGTGTTGGGGCAGTCGTGGTCGAAGTTGCACCGATGAGCAAGGTCGGAACAGCCGTCACCGCTGGACAATTTCTAGTGCAATTGGACGACCAAGATTTTCGGCGAGTTTTGGATTTGTCGAATCAGCAACTTGCTGCGATCGACGCACAGTTGTCATCGCTGATGGTGGAAGAAACTGGATTGGAGGCTCGGGCAAAGTTGGCGAAGGAAGATGTCGCGTTGGCTCGAGCAGACGAACAGCGCGTTCGTGATGCGGTCGAGTCTGGCGCAGCCGCCCAGCGTGAAATTGATCGCGCGCGTCAAATGACTCTTGTCGTAGATCGTGCTGAATTGCTGCTTCGGGAAGCGCTCAATCAAATTGTGCCAAAGCGTGCGGCGCTCTTTGCGCAGAACGAAATTCAGAAGACGATTCGAGAAAATGCCCAGAAGAATGTTGATCGATGCAGAATCACAAGTCCTATTGCGGGAATCTTGCAGCGCTTCGATCTTGAACTTGGCGAAAATGTGATGTCGGGCCAAGTCGTTGCGCGCGTGGTCGATATTGGGAGCGTCGAGATTTTGATTCGTATGCCTGCGTCTGCGCGCGGAACCGTTCGCGTTGGCGATCCAGTTGTGATTGAAGTGGTTGGTCAGATTCCCCGCATCGCGCGCGCGTCAATCGATCGAATTGAACCAGAGGATGATCCGATCCAGCGAACGATGGCGGTCTATGTTGAGATGCGACAAGCCACAGATTCGGTTGATCGACTTTCACCCGGAGAGTTTGTCGAAGCATTGGTCGAGTCGCCCGATACAACGGCTCACACCGTCATACCTCGTCGTTCTATGCGCGCTGATCATGTGTTGCAATTTGTGGATGGGACATTGCGCTCTCGTCCGATTATCGTTTCGCATTCATACAAAGGTGCAATTGATTCCTCTGGAGTTTCTGATGTTGAGTGGATCGTTTTAAAAGAACCACTCGCAGAAGGAACTGTGCTGGCAGTTGATGGCGGACGAACCGTCGCACCTGGTGCGCGCGTTCAGCCCAAGCATTCTGCTCCAACAGCAGAAGCATCAAAGGCCCCGGATACATCACCTTCGGAGGTTGGAGCGGCGATCCGATGAAAGGATTCGTTCGGTTTTTCGTTCGGCATCATGTTCCATCCAACATATTGACGGTGGGTTTGATCGCTGGGGGAATCTTCGCCGCTTTTCATATTCGCCGTGAATTTTTCCCAGATATTGCGCCTGATTCTGCGCGCATTCTTCTTCTTTATCCCGGAGCGTCGCCGCAAGAAATCGAGGAGTCAATTGTCCGCCGCGTAGAAGACATCGCCGTCGAAGTGGATGGTGTTGATCGCCTCGAAACAATTGTTTCAGAAGGCAGCGGAGGAATCGTTGTGAAGTTCGATGGTGGAGTGAATGTTCGCCGCAAAATCGAAGATCTTCGCGATCGGCTGGAGTCATTGTCAGATTTGCCTGTCGAGGCCGATCGCATTCGGGTCACAGAATTCGAACCAAACTTGCCGGTCATCCAAGTGACTGTCTCTGGTGACACTGACAATCAAACACTCAAGAGTTCTATTCGCCAGGTTGCTGATGATCTGAAGACTTTTTCTGGAATGGGACAAATCATCATCAGCGGTACGCGCGACGATGAATTGCGCATCGAAGTGAACCACGAGGATTTGTTGCGCCATGCAATTCCAATTACAAGAGTTGCAGATGCAGTTTCTGCGTGGATGCGGGAGATACCAGGCGGGAGCGTGCGCAACAGCGATGGCGAGGTCAAAGTTCGCACGATTGGAGTCGAGGAGCGCGCGGACAGAATTCGGCAGATTGTCGTCAAGTCATATCCAGATGGTGGACTTGTGCATGTTGGCGATATTGCAAAGGTCGAAGAGGGTTTTATCGACGCAGAAGTTGTTCGTCAGTTCAATGGAGAGCCCTCTGCAAATTGCACAGTCTTTCGAAAAGGTAAGCAAGATGCAGTGGATATGGCGCAATTCACGCGCGGATATGTCGCTGGACGCAGAAGCGAGCCACTGAATCCATCGCTGATTGAGCGGTTTTTTGGATCGAAGCGAATGGATGGATGGTTGCTTGGCGCCAAGCGCGGACCACTGCTCGTTTCGATCCAGAAACATAATGATTTGGCGAAGTTGATCGAAGACCGACTTGATTTGTTGACACGCAATGCTTTGCAGGGTGGTTTGCTTGTGTTTGTGACGCTTCTGCTTGGCGTGCATTGGAGAGCAGCATGTTTCGTGACGCTGGGAATTATCGTGGCGATTTGTGGAACACTTTTGGTGATGGACATCACGGGCATCTCTTTGAACTTGTTGACGATGTTCGCCTTGCTGATGACGCTTGGAATGCTTGCCGATGACGCGATCGTGTTGTCGGAAAGTATTGAGATTGAAGCTTCAGGTGGAGGCGATGTCGAAGAAACGGTGCTTGTTGGTGTTGATAAGGTCCAATGGCCAGTCGTAGCAAGTTCTGTCACGACGATCGTTGCATTCATTCCACTTGTGTTGGTTCAAGGAAGAATCGGCGACATCTTGGGCGAACTTCCTATTGTCGTATCACTTGCGCTGATTGTTAGTTTGCTGGAAGCAATCATCCTGCTGCCAGGTCACATGGCGGTGGGTATTCGTCGCGAGCGAAGTGGGCAGACCGGGATGATTGATCGCTTGATGCGACCGATCGATCGCTGGCGCGAACATTGGCTGTGGCCTTCGATTGAGCGTTGGTATCGGCGTGCAGCACTTTGGTGTATTGATCGGCGATATATGACTGTTTCTGCTGGGGTCGCCGCCTTCATTGTTTCTGTCGCATTGATTGTCGGTGGTCGACTGCCGTTCACATTCCTGCCCAACGATGACGCTGAAACTGCGATTGTTGAAATCCGTTTGCCGCTTGGTTCCAGTCTTGGACTGACAAAGTCCGTGGGCGCGCATGTTGAAAAAGCAGCGCGTGCACAACCCGATGTTCGTGCGATCACCTCGATTTATGGTCTTCGCGTCAATTATGAGACTGCGATCGCCGACGGTTCTTCCAGTAATTTGGCGCAGATTTTTGTAGAACTTTCTCCTGTCGAAGAACGCACGCGTCGCTCCGCTGAAATCTTGGATGCGATTCTCAAAGACGCGGGTCCGCTGGATGATGCAGAGTCAGTGTCCGTGCAAGAAATTTCTGGCGGCCCTGCAGGAGCGGACATTACGTATCAATTTTCAGGTGATGACATCGAAGAAGTTCGCGTGGTGAGTGCTGGGGTCAAAGATTTGATTTCACGGGTGAATGGTGTGTTGAGCGTTGCGGATGATGATTTCAACGCGCAGCCAGAAGTGCAGATCATTCCTCGTCCAGGCGCGGCGGCACTTGGTTTCACGCCTGCGGACATCGCACGTCAAGTTCGTGGCGCGCTCTATGGCATAGATGCACATGTTTTCAGCGAGAACCGCGAAGATGTCGATGTGCGTGTTCGGATGGATAGTCGACTTCGTTCGCGCGGAGATTTTGCAGATCACCTTTGGGTTGTTCCTCCTTCTGGAATCGCTGTTCCTCTGCGAGAAATTGCAGAGATTCGCGAAACGACCAGTGCAAGCACGATCAATCGACTTGATCGAATGCGAACGATCACGGTGACGGGCGATACGCAAGTGAATACATATCCCGAGTCCGTTGTGGAACAGATCAGTGACGATGTTGCAAAGTTGATGGCGGCTCACCCTTCGGTTCAACTGCGCGAAGGTGGCCGTCAGAAGGATCTCACTGAAGCTTTAGCAACCCTTCCGTATGCGATTGCTGCAGCATTCATCATGATCTATGCAATTCTTGCTTGGCTCTTTGGCAATTACACACAACCTTTGGCGGTGATGATTTCGATTCCATTTGGAGTCATTGGAATGGTCGGCGGACATTTGTTGCTGGGTTCGGATTTGACGTTCCTCAGTGTGATTGGTTTGGTTGCTCTGGCGGGGGTGGTTGTGAACAACGCACTTGTGTTGGTGGAATTCATCAACATTGAAGTCGCCGCAGGCAGGCCGCTTCGCGAGGGATTGGTTCTTGCGGGAGAGAAACGCATTCGCGCGATCTTGTTGACGAGCGTGACAACCATTTTGGGCCTTGCGCCATTGGTCTTGGAGCCTTCGTTTCAAGCGAAATTTCTCGCACCGATGGCGATCACAATCAGCGGTGGGCTGGTGAGCGCGACTGCGTTGACGTTGATTCTTCTTCCGTCGTTCATTTACATCATCGACGATGTCAAGAAAATTGCTGGGCGCATTTGGAATGGACCGCAGACTGTTGTCAACACCGATTCCGCATCGGTGAGATAGTCTGCGCTGTATCTATGTCAAAGAATCGCAAACGAAGTGGATTAGTGATTGGTGTCGATCTTGGTGGCACGAACATGATGGTTGGGATTGTCGACCAACATCACAAGATTATTGCGACTGTCAAGAGAAAGACAAAAGCGGCCATGGGTCGAGACGCTGTCATCGATCGAATTGTCGGATCGATTGAACGCGCCTGCGAAGAAGCTGGAGTGAAAGTGGGATCGGTGGACGGTGTCGGCATCGGTGCGCCGAGTGCAATCGATTTTGAAGAGGGCATGGTGATCAACGCAGGAAATCTTGGATGGAAGCAAGTGCCGCTTCGCGCGATTCTTGAAAAACGCCTTGGAATGCCAGTCGTCGTCGAGAACGATGTCAACGCAGCAATCTGGGGAGAAGCGCAACTTGGCGCGGCGAAGTCCTGGACGGATGTCTTGGCAGTTTGGGTCGGCACAGGAATCGGCGGAGGGCTGGTGCTTGGTGGAGAAATCCATCGAGGATCATTTCATACCGCTGGCGAAATTGGCCAGATGATTCTTTTCCCGCGCGGTGGAGTTGGGCGCAGAACATTGGAAGAACATTGCAGTCGTTTATCTATGGTGCGAGCGATGGAGACAATCGTTGGCTTCTATCCACAGAGCAAAATTCGCGCGGCATTTGCAGAGCGCGGTGAAGATGGAATGGTTGGGAGTTCGGCGATCGCAGAGTGCTATGCAAGTGGCGATGAGTTGGCGGTGCGTGTCATCGATGATGCGGCAGAGCTGCTTGGAATGGCGATTGCAAACGCTGTCACACTTTTGTCTGTGCGCGCAGTTGTGCTTGGTGGCGGAGTGACCGAAGCGTTGGGCAAGCGATATGTTGATCGTGTGCGCGAGTCGTTCGAGTGGAATGTTTTCCCAAGCACGCTGAAGAAGTGTCACCTTGTCGTTGGTCAACTTGGCGATGCGGCGGGAGTGCTTGGTGCGGCACTGCTTGCGCAAGCGCATCGGAAGAAATGAGTTTGGCTGAGCCTCTGAAATGCGCTGCTCGTGTCGAAATGCGACACTCAGTGCCCATTTCGACCTAAACATCAACCAGTGGATGTCGATCGCGCTTTGAAAGTGTGAATGCCATACCCGGAACAAGCGGAGCGATTCGCTCGGCAAGTCTTGGCAGATATCCGCGTTCGCTGTTGGTGTGTCCTGCAAGTAACAGTGTGCGACCTCCGCGAACAACTGCGAGTTGGTCGTGATGCTTTGCTTCGCCCGTGAAAAAAAGCGTTGCGCCCGCTTCTGCCGCCGCAGCGAAGAGCGACATGCCAGAGCCCGCACAGATGCCGATCGTTTCGTGATGCGAAGGAGTTGGTGAGGAAGATTCCGCGCACTCGATGCGCTTGATGCCAAGAAATTTTCGAAGTCGGCGCGCGATGTCCAGCGTGGTCGCGGGCTCTGAAAGTCTTAACAATCGACCTTGCCCTTCGCGAACACTTGGTTGCGCAGCGAGCGCGTGCACTTCAATCACAGGCGCTTCGTATGGATGCGCAGCTCGCAGTGCGGCCAGCGCAGCCGAAAGCGCTTTAGGACCACAAACCATTTCGATGCGCTGCTCGATCACGCGTTCTAATTTTCCTTTGCGTCCAGTGCGCGGAGCAGTTGTGGGTCCGCCATAAAAAGTTCCATGCACAGGAAAAGAATGTGAACACTGCGAATAGTCGCCGATGCGACCTGCGCCAGCGATTGACATTGCGGCACAAATGCGATCGACAACATCGACCGGTGCGAGCGTGACAATCTTGAATGACTCGCGTACAACGAGTGCGGATGCACAATCGAGTGGACGACATTCGCCATCGCCAATTCCTTCAGCAAGCCAATCGTTGATGCCGCCCGCGACGGCATCGAGCGCAGTGTGCGGAGAAAGCAGTGCAATTCCAGCGCGTGCGGCTTGAGCAAGAACCGCGGTGGCAGGATCATGCGAAACAAGCTTTCGAATCGGATCAAAGAGCGGGGGGTGATAGGCGATGATTGCCTGGACGTTCAGTTCGCGAGCTTCGAGCATCACCTCTTCAGTCAGGTCGATCGTCAACAGAACTCGTTCGCAAGGAGATTGCGCATCACCCAGCAAGAGTCCGACATTATCCCACTCCGCAGCGAGTGCCGGGGGAGCGACCCGTGCAAGCGCTTTGACAAGATCGCTGACTTTTCTGGATCGCCCTGATGATCGACTTGTTGATTGCGTGGTCGATCGTGTTGTCGTTCGCTTCGCCATGGGTGGTCACGGTACCCGCTGGGACAAATTCGGGAAATGCACGGCACGCACACAATTCAAAACGTACAATATGTATATCCATGATGAGCCGACCAAACCCGGGAACGGGCTCCCACAAGTCAGAGGCGAAGGCGCCAATGAGTGCGGAGCAGGTACGAAAGCACTTTGTACTCGATACAAATGTGCTTCTTCACAACCCCCAATCGATCTTCAAGTTCGAAGAACACCAAGTGGTCATTCCGCTGACCGTGCTCGAAGAACTTGACACCTTCAAAAAGAACAACGACGAAAAGGGGCGTAACGCACGTCAAGTGATTCGATCACTTGATCGACTGCGTGGCGTTGGTCATCTCTTTGAAGGCGTCGTCTGGAACGAACAGGGTGGATCCATCCGCGTGATGCGATTCAAGCCATCAGCGAACTATGACTTGGATCTCAGTATCACAGACAATCGAATCATTGGCGTCGCGCATGCATTGCAAGATGCTGGATTGCGCGCGATCTTTGTTTCCAAGGACATCAATGCGCGCGTGAAGTGTGATGCGATTGGCATCACTGCGGAAGATTTCGAAGCGGATCGTGTTGATGCAGATTGGTTGAACACTGGATTTATTACCAGCCGCGTGCCACGCGAATTGATTGACGATCTCTATTCAGAGCGCCAGTTGCCGATTGCTCGAATCGAAGCGGTGCCGGGAGCGATTCCACAGCGCAACGAAGATGGCGACGAGGAAAAAGTCACGCTCCTTCCCAACCATTTTATTTCTCTCGTAGATGAGAACGACCCTTCGCACACGGGCCTTGCACGACGACTCGCGGATACTGCTCACATTATTCCCATCACTGGTCCGCGCAAGCCGATCTATGGCGTGATCGCACGCAATGTCCAGCAAACGATGGCGCTCGATTTGTTGCTCGATGACGAAATCAAACTCGTCACGCTGATCGGTCCCGCGGGAACAGGCAAGACACTTTTGGCGATTGCAGCAGGAATGCACAAGGTTTTCAAAGAAGAGCGCTTCGATAAGTTGCTCGTCGCGCGTCCGATCATGCCGCTTGGTCGTGATATTGGATATCTGCCAGGCGATAAAGATGAAAAGTTGGCGATGTGGATGCAGCCGATCTTCGACAATGTCGCATATCTCTTGTCGACGCGTGGTGGTCACGGTGGGTCCGAGCCCGATAGCAAAACCACCGAGCAGCGCATCGATCAATTGATTGCTTCGCGCAAATTGGTTTTGGAGCCGATCACATATATCCGAGGCCGAAGCATTCCGCACCAGTTCATCATTGTGGATGAAGCGCAGAATCTTTCGCCGCACGAAGTCAAGACAATTGTTTCGCGCGTTGGTGATGGGACGAAGATCGTGCTCTGCGGAGATGTTGGGCAGATTGATAACCCCTATCTCGATGCAGCAAGCAACGGCCTTTCGCATTTGATCGAGCGCATGAAGGGACACCGACTTGCGGGTCACGTCACGCTGTCGAAGACGGAGCGAAGCGAACTGGCGAGCCTTGCTGCAGAGATGCTCTAGCGTTGTTCTTCTCAGTGATTCGTTCGAGTACCTCCGAAAGGTTGCGCAACCTCAGCGCTGCAACTCGGTACATCCCAATTTGTCCAATGATGAATTGCACCGGCTCTGCGCTCAATACGCGAATGCTTGGTCGGAGTCGAATTTCTGGAATCAAATCCTCGAGTTGTTGCGCTTGTGTTTCGAGTTGCTTGGTGGCATCCGAAAAACTTTTGTAGTTTTGAGTCGCCATGGTCGCGCTGCCGATATCGCATACTTTTTGGATTGATTGCGCACAGGCATGAAGTTCATCCAATTCACTGCTGATAATTTTCGGTCCAATCTCGGCTGAGATGCGATTGAGCGCAAGCGCATTTGCGCTGTAGAGAATCAGAGTCAAGTTTTCCGTGATCTGCAGGACTTCTTCTCGAGTGATTGATGGCTCGGATGGGTGGATCTCTATATGGAGATTTTCACAAAGCTCTCGACTACGCAAGATGAGCGAGATGATTTTGTATCGCATCGCGGCGATTTCGCTGAAGGTTCCTGGATTTGAATCGAACCCAGTGATTGCCAACGATCCAATTCGATCAAGTGAGCGCGCGAAGAGGCGCATCACTTCATTGCGCGCATAATCGGGAGAAAAATAGTTGAAGATCGCGAGTGTCACGAACGTGCCGAGTCCAACGCCAAGTATTCGCCCAGAGGGAGGAGATAAATCAATGGATGGTTGAAATGTCGTGCCGATCGCAATTGCTAAACAAAAGACAGCTTGAACTCCCATATATGAGACTTTGGGTCCGCCAGTCAAGATCCAAATGAGCGGTGCACTGCAGCCAATCCAAATGAGTAGTAGTCCAGAAATACTGTCGGCGGTTGGGATCAGAAAGAGAATTGCGAAGATCGAGGCAATCGCTCCCAGTATGGTTCCCCAGAGACGAAGCGATGCTCGCGCGCGTGTCGCATCGCTCGACCCTCCAGTTGCGCCAACAACCATGAGTGGGGTGACCATCATCGTGCTGAGGCTGCCAAATTTTGTCGCGCTTACAAAAATATATCCAATCACGCATGCGCAGGCCAGTTTCACGGCGAACCAGAAACTGCGTGATGCGTCATCGCTGAGGCCAGGCGAGAGCAGTGGTGTGGTGATCGATCGCAGGACATCGACCTGTATGTGGGTCGCCCCAGTTTGAGTGTGTTCAATGGAATAGGTCGTGGAAAGCGCGCGAGTCATCGCAATGGTCGCCATCAACGCTTGGTTTCCTTTTGGAGAGCGGCCAACGCCTTCACGAATTCCCATCCGCAGAATCTCGGCTTCGTGCAGTGTGTCGAAGGCATGGATTGAATCGAGGAGTGGCTGAAAATTGATGGGATGCAATGTGAGCGAGACGCCAAGATCTTGAGTGTTTTCACCCCAAGCTTTCAATTGTCGCAGGATTGTCTCGATTCGATCAAAGAGAACAAGTGAGGCAGCCATCAAAGCTGGAGCTGCACCTTGTTGATTCGAATCTTTGATCAACGTAATCGCGTTACTGGTAATCGTGGAGATTGCATTGACAAGAGTGATTCGATCGGTCAGGGACCCAACAAGGAGACCCATGGCCCGATTTCCATAAGCAGCGCTTCCAATCAGGACGAGCATTTTCTTTTCAATCATGGGATCGACACGTTTCGGGGGCAGCGTTTCGATCGGAGCGTGGAGTTGCCCCTCTTCAATCTCGTGCAGATTGCGTTTGACCCACTGCACGCGTTCGATTTCATGATCAGTAGTCTGGATATACAGGATGCGAAAACTTTTTATAGGTCGCGGGGGATACACCAACAAGAGAGCAGCCCAAGATGCGAACACTCCAAGCGCAACAACCCAAAATCGCTCGAAACTGATTCCGGCGATCTCGCTGAATGACGCGTCTGTTTGCATTGAAACCACAAGAATCGAAAGAGCAAAAACCCAACCAACATATGGTTGTTGGCTCCGTGCGATGACGAGACCCGCAACAATCAGCAGCGCAAAAAGGGACGCAACAAAAAACCAGTTTTGTTGAAAGAAGACGCAGATGATGATGTACCCAACAGCAACTCCAGCAAACGTTCCGAACATTCGCTGAATCATCTTGAGT
Organism: uncultured bacterium; assembly: GCA_903961015.1. Taxonomy (GTDB): domain Bacteria; phylum Planctomycetota; class Phycisphaerae; order Phycisphaerales; family SM1A02; genus F1-60-MAGs104. The sequence continues at coordinate 8,040 of CAJCCX010000018.1, read as the reverse complement.
ACTGAGGAATCGACATTCGGTGCGCAGACGACCATGATCGTGATCACAGCCCAGTATCCCTGTGAGAGGTGAAAGAATTGGGTGACAGTCATTGCAATGACCGTTGCTGCCAGAACACGAATCGTCGAATGCCAGCGTTCAGTTGAAGGCGAAAATTCTCGTTTTAGAAAATTTATGAACACCGTTTCATACGAGATCAGCCAGTTCATCCGTGTACGGCAATCGTCTGAGGTTCGTGTTCGTGAGTTGCCAATGCCAATCGAAGTATTTCAGTTTTTGTCATGCACTCTTGCGCTTCGGAGACAGGATCGCTGTCTGCAACAATCCCGCATCCTGCGTGATATTCGATCGTCCACTGGTCTGAAGTCAGAGATCGGGTCAGTTGCGCTGTTCGAATCGCAACACTGAAGAGTGCTGATCCGCAACTGCTCGAAAGTCCGATCGCTCCGCAGTATGGACCTCGTGCAGTGGATTCCAGTTCGTCGATGATCTGCATCGCCCGAATTTTCGGCGCGCCGGTAACAGATCCTGGTGGAAAACAAGCTGAGAAAAGATCGGCAATATCAAGTGGTAAGGAAAGTTTCCCAGAGATTTCAGAGACGGCTTGCAGGACCGTTGGGTGATGTTCGAGCATTCGCGCTTCGTCAACTTGGATTGATCCGATGTCGCAGACTCGCCCAAGATCATTGCGCATGAGATCGACAATCATATGAAGTTCAGCAGCGTCCTTTGCGTTTGCCATCAACTCTGCAGCATCGCTTGGACTTGCGCGAGTTCCCTTCATCGGTCGAGTTGTGACTCGTCGGCTTTCGCCATCAAGCGAGAGGAAAAGTTCGGGGCTGAACGAAAGAAGCGCTCGATCATCATCAAGTTCTAGGTATGCGCCGTACCGGGGCGAGGTCCTTTCGAGTGCGTCAAGTGCGAATGCCCGAACACTGCCAGAAATTTGCGCACGAAATGGCTGCGTCATGTTCGCCTGGAAAATATCTCCGGCTCGAACATAATCAACCGTTTGCGCCACCATTTCTTGAAAGTTGCAGGCTTTGGATTGCGGCTTGACCTGCCCACCATCCATTGCAACCCAAGATTCGTCTTTGGATTGATCTTCCGGGTGACTCTTTACCATTGTGCAAACATTTGGCGCGCTTGAATCACCGACATCAAACCATCGACCAAGTATGTGAGAATAGACAAGAGCGCGTGGCACTCTGCACAGCATCGCATCTGGCCACGCTGCATCACAAGCGTGTCGATCGTGCGCGCCGCCGATCACTTGCGCAAGTGGTTCGAAAAGTGAAGCGCAGTCATAACCAACAAAGCCGATCCATCCGCCAAGAAATGGAAGGCGCAGGTTTTTCGAGCCGACGAACTCTGCAGCGCGTGGTGGTGCAAATGTTCGCATCTGATCAAGAAGTTCTGCAGCGCAACTTGTTCGCGCAGTCAACGATTTGACTTCAAGGCGCGGCGCAAGAATGGTCCACTGATCGAAGGCTGGAGAGTTGCCGCCAGAAACCAGAGCAAGCAGCGGAATGTCGCAATTCCACGATGCCATCACCTGTTGTGGAGTGAGCGTCCAGTCAAGTTCTCGAACCAATCCACTTTGGGACATCCAAGCATCTTAGTCGTTCGATCCACTATCAAAAAGCGTTCAGTCGAGTACGATGAGGTTCTTTCAACTGGAGACCTCAATGCCAAGCGCAACTGCCAAACGACCTTCCTCTTCACGCAATAAATCAAAGTCCAAAGTGGCGAAGGCAGCGGGCAAACGCAATGCGCCTGCGAAGTCGCGGGTCAAGGGCAAGCGAACCAAGATGGTGTATTTCTTTGGGCAGACCTTGACCGAAGGAAAGGCCGATCAGAAATTGCTTCTTGGTGGAAAGGGCGCAAATCTTGCCGACATGACGTCGATTGGTTTGCCTGTTCCTCCAGGATTCACCATTACCACCGAAACGTGCGCGATGTACAGCGAAAGTCGCAATCGAATTCCTGCGGGAATGATGGACGAGGTCAGCAAGAACATCCGCATGCTCGAAAGAGAACTTGGCAAGAAGTTTGGCAGCGCGCGCAATCCACTTTTGGTCTCAGTGCGATCGGGCGCCGCAGTTTCTATGCCAGGCATGATGGACACGATCTTGAATCTCGGTCTGACCGATGAAGTTGTCGCAGGAATGGCAGCGGCAACAGGCAATCCACGATTTGCATATGACGCATATCGCAGATTGATCAATATGTTCGGCGATGTTGTGATGGGAGTTGATCATCACCGTTTCGAACACGTATTCAATGAAATCAAAGCGAAGTACGGCACCACAGAAGACACCGCTGTTCCAGTCGAAGGATTGAAAGAACTTTGCGCGGCATACCAAGCTGTCTATAGAGAGCATGTTGGCAAGCCGTTCCCGCAAGATCCGATGAAGCAACTCGAAGCTGCAGTTGGTGCGGTTTTTGAGAGTTGGAATGGCGCGCGCGCAATTTCATATCGCCAGATCAATGGAATCAAGGGACTTGCTGGAACTGCAGTCAATGTGCAGGCGATGGCGTATGGAAACATGGGCGATGATTCCGGTACCGGCGTCGCATTCACCCGCGATCCTTCGACTGGCGAGAATGTTTTTTATGGCGAATTCCTGATCAACGCGCAGGGCGAAGATGTTGTCGCAGGGATTCGCACACCGCTGCCGATCAGTCAGATGGAAAAGTGGAATGCAAAAGTTTGGAAGCAGTTGCTTCAAGTTCGTAAGAAATTGGAACGACATTATCGCGACATGCAGGACATCGAATTCACCATCGAGCGTGGTCGTTTGTTTATGTTGCAGACTCGAAACGGAAAACGAAACGGCGTCGCAGCAGTGCGCACTGCCGTGGAAATGGTGCGCGAAGGATTGATCAACGAAAAAACTGCGCTCAAACGAATCCCCGCTGGAGATCTTGTTCAGTTGCTCTTGCCGTATTACCGAACTGAAGACAAGCGCGGCGTTGAAATCTTGACTAAGGGAATTGCGGCTAGTCCTGGTGCGGCATCTGGAAAACTCGCATTCACCGCAGCAGAAGCGGTCGCGCGCGCATCAGCAGGCGAGGACGTTCTGTTGATTCGCAAAGAAACTTCTCCTGAAGATGTTGCGGGTATGCACAAGGCTGTTGGAATCTTGACCTCGACAGGCGGTAAGACAAGTCACGCTGCTGTTGTTGCAGTGGGTTGGGGCAAGTGCTGCGTTGTCGGTGCTGGAGAACTTTCGATCGATACCGAGGCTGGAACGCTGACGGTGAAGGGCAGAACTTTCGGTCGAAACGACATTCTTTCGATCGATGGTTCCACTGGCGAAGTGATGCCAGGCGTTGTTGCTCGCACGATTCCCGAGGCGATTTCAGGTGATTTTGCGCAGGTGATGAAGTGGTCAACAAAGCACGCAACGATGGGAGTTCGCGCGAATGCGGACACGCCAGCGGATGCGAAGCGTGCGCGGGAATACGGCGCGATTGGAATCGGTCTTTGTCGCACCGAACATATGTTCTTCGAATCGGATCGTATTAAAGCGGTTCGCCAAATGATTCTGTCAACCGAAGTTTCGCAGCGCGAGGCAGCGTTGGCGCGATTGCTTCCATATCAACGAAGCGATTTCATCGGCATTTTTACGGCGATGGATGGTCTGCCTGTGACGGTGCGATTGTTGGATCCGCCGCTGCACGAATTTGTTCCTCATGATGAAGCGGCGCAGCAGATTCTCGCTGATGAAGCAGGGGTTCCGCTTGTTGATGTTCAGCGACGCGTGTCGCAATTGCATGAAGCGAATCCGATGCTTGGGCATCGAGGTTGTCGTTTGGCTGTGACTTATCCCGAGATTCTTGTGATGCAAGTGCGAGCGATTGTCGAAGCGGCAATCGAGTGCCGACAGAATCGAATCGATGCTCGACCCGAGATCATGATTCCGTTGGTTGGGACACGCAAGGAACTTGCGATTCTGCGCACATTGACCGAACAAACACGCGATCTTGTTTTCAAGGAGCGCGGCTTTAAGAAGTTTGAGATTCTTATTGGAACGATGATCGAAATTCCTCGCGCTGCCGTTACTGCAAACGAAATTGCGGAAGTCGCAGAGTTCTTCTCATTCGGCACAAACGACTTGACGCAGATGACGTTTGGATTCAGTCGCGATGACATCGCATCTTTCATGCCGGCATATTTGGAAAAAGCAATCGTCGACAGCGATCCATTCCAGTCGATCGATGTCGGCGGTGTTGGTGCGCTTGTTTCGATGGCATGCCAAAAGGGACGCTCTGTCAAGCCGAATTTAAAGCTCGGCGTGTGCGGAGAACATGGCGGCGACCCATCATCGATTCGATTCTTTCAAACGTGCGGACTTGATTATGTTTCGTGTTCACCATTCCGTGTGCCTGTCGCACGGCTGGCTGCAGCTCAGGCGGCGATGAAATGATTCATACATGTCGCCTGTGTATATGCGCACTTCTTGGCGCAGCATCGGCGACATGTTTGGTCGCTGTGGGTTGTCAAGAGCCTGCAGCGGTTGAAAAACTAGAGCGAACAGCCGTCGATGCATATCGTCGGCCAGAGCCTATTCCTGTCTTTGCTCCCACTCTTTCTCCGCGGCGATATTCAGCACCTTTTTCCGATATTTCTATCCAAATTAATGGACGAATCGATGAGCCCGCATGGAGCGCCGCACCATGGAGCGATGATTTTGCGGACATAGAAGGATCAACTCGAGCAACGCCTTTGCAGCGAACGCGAGTCAAGATGCTTTGGGATTCGAAGTATTTGTACATCGCAGCGGACTTGGCCGAGAGCGACTTGTGGGCAACACTGAAGACGCACGACGAAATTGTTTTTCAAGACAATGACTTCGAGGTCTTTGTCGATCCCGATGGTGATACGCGGGAGTATTACGAAATCGAAGTAAACGCACTCGGAACTATTTTTGATCTTTACCTCCCGCAGCCATATCGAGCCGCCGGCAAAGCTGATCACAATTGGACAGCAGAGGGAATGCGAGTGGCGATTCATCTCGATGGAACGCTGAATGATTCGCGCGATACTGACAAAGGTTGGCAAGTTGAGATGGCGATTCCATGGACAGCATTTGCGCCGGTTGCGCAACCTGATGGCGAGCCGACATTTCAGCGCTCATCTCGACCGCCAATCATTGGAGATTCGTGGCGAATCAATTTTTCTCGTGTGCAGTGGACGCTCGAGAAACGCGATGGTTCGTACGCAAAGGTTGCAGGAACGCCAGAATATAACTGGACATGGACGCCTCAATGGGCGATCGATATGCATCTTCCACAGTGGTGGGGATTCGTGACGTTTGTTGGTCCCACAGTTCAGAAACAGGAGAAGTCAAAATGAAACGAGCAGGTCCCGAAGATCCAGTCCGACATCAAAGTTCAATTATGGAGTTGCTTGGCATTTCGCCATCGGGTTCGGGGCTCTATCCACAGATGGTCCAACGCATGTTGAGTGCAGCTGAAGTGATCGGAATGCCCAACGACATTCAGATGATTCTCGCACGACCGAAACACGAGATCACCGTTCATTTCCCTGTGCTGATGGATGATGGCGACCATCGGATGTACACCGGCTATCGCATTCAACACAACGACGCGCTTGGACCATTCAAGGGTGGAATGCGATTCGCGCCGTTGATGTCGCAGAGCGATCTTGGTGGTGTAGCAATGTTGATGATGCTTAAATGCGCGCTCTTGCGATTGCCCTTTGGCGGTGCAGCTGGAGGAGTCGTGTGTGATCCGCGCGTTCTCTCTCGAGATGAATTGATGCGCGTCGTGCGTCGATACGCATCTTCGATTGGGCATCACATTGGACCTGATTACGATATTCCAGGTCCGGATGTCGGTGCAGACAGCCAAGTGATGGCGTGGTTTGCAGATACGGCATCTCAGATGACACCTGATCGAAATCGTCAGGGAATGAGGGCGATTGTCACTGGAAAACCAGTCGAAATAGGCGGCGCAAATGGGCGCGAAATTGCGACTGGAACAGGATTCATTCACATGCTGCGCGACATCCTGCCAGACTTCAATAAGAAGATTCATGGTTTGCGATTTTCAGTTTGCGGATTTGGAAAAATGGGCAGCCAAGTCGCACGCATCTTGACTGCGGAAGGCGCAGTGATGGTTGGCGTGCTTGATCATCAAGGTGGAATCCTTTCTGCTGCGGGTATCGAACCAGAAGCAGTAGCAGAGAGAATGCGTTCGAATGGAAACTTGAATGGAGTTGCGGGAACGAAAGCTGTGAATGAGGAAATGTTCTTCCGCGAGCCTGTCGATTTACTCCTGCTTGCCGCAGGCGAGCAGAGCATGTCTCGTGAATGCGCCGAATGGGTCGCTGCGCCAATCGTCGCAGAGATTGCTCACGCTCCGTGGACTGCTGATAGCGATGACGTTCTTTTTCAGCGCGGGATCGAAGTCTTGCCGTCGGTTCTTTGCAATGCGGGTGCGGTGGTCGGATCGTTTCTCGAATGGACCCAGAATCGCACATTCATTCCATGGACAAGCGCGCAGTTCGATAAAGAAATCGAGCAATCAATGGTGCTGGCAACGCGCCGTATGAAATTGGCGCGAATGCGCTTCGAGTGCGACTGGCGCACTGCGGCATACGCGGCGGCACTCGAACATCTCGGACGCGTGTACGAATTGCGCGGCGTCTTTCCATAAAGAGACATCATGCCTTCAATTTTTACGCGGATCATTCTTCGAGAAATTCCATGTCACGAGGTCTATCGCGACGAGAATGTCATTGCATTTCTGGATATCGCTCCGCTCTCTGTGGGTCACGTGCTTATTGTGCCAGTGGAAGAGCGTGAATTCCTGCATGAATTGAGCGATGAGAGCGCCGCAGCAATCGGTCGTGCATTGCCGCGCGTCGCTCGTGCGGTGATCGCTGCGACAGGTGCGACGGCATACAACGTTCTTCAGAATAATGGCGCGACGGCTCATCAAGCCGTGCCGCACGTTCATTTTCACATCATCCCAAAGTATGGCGAAGGATCTGGAGTGGGTTGCGGCTTAGGCGTTGATTGGAATGCGGGACAACTCGCGTCCGCTGATGCAACGAAATTGGTTGCCAAGATTCGGGAGCACATCAAAATATGAGTGGGTACGCATCGCCGTCTGGTCGTCCAATCGATCAATGGCCCGATGCGCTCGAGGCGACGATCGCGCGCTGTGCAAGTTGGCGATCGGTGACCGTTGTGCGCGAAACTGCCTCGACGCAAGATCACGCACGAAATTTGCACGTGGGAGATGTGGTGATTGCAGGTCGACAGACCGCCGGGCGCGGGCGACTTGGCAGAGCATGGATTGATACTGCAGAAGATGGACTTGCGCTCAGTGCAAATGCCGCTGCCGATTCTCCGCATTGGATTTCGCTTGCTGCGGCAATTGCCGCGGCGCAATCGATCGAAGATCTTTGCCGGAGTGCAACAGGTGGCGCGCCGATTGTTCGCTTGAAATGGCCCAATGATCTTGTGATTGCACAGAAGAAAGTTGGTGGAATCTTGGTCGAGCGAAATGATCGATCAGCGACGATTGGCATCGGCATCAATTGCACTCAGCGTGCGTTTCCTGCGGAGCTTTCTTCACGCGCTACGAGTCTTTTGCTTCAGGGCTTTGCAATCGATCGACTTGATCTTGCGCGGATCTTGCTGGAGCGTTTGGACTTTTGGATCGCCGCATCGGAAGCGGCAATTGCCGAAGAATTCGCTGTGCGTGATTGTCTTGCTGGAAATCAAGCGTCTTTTCGCACTCCAAACGGGATTGTTGATGGCCATGTCTTGCGAGTCGATCCTTCGCAAGGGATCGTTGTGAGGACAAGTCGAGGCGATCAACATCTTCCTGCGGCAACGACCAGCGTTTTTGTTCCTGAAGATCGTCTATGAATGCCCAAGACCGCCATTGTCGCTTTCTGATGCGCACACTTTGATACTTGTTCAATTCAGCGTATTCTGCGTTTTCGAATGAACGCTCGCCGTTTCATAATCACGACTTGCATCACTCTTTGCGCAATCG
>CAJCCX010000017.1 GCA_903961015.1 uncultured bacterium | reverse complement strand
TTCGTCGATGGTCATTTCGCGTGTGCGCTGATAGCTGGTGGAAATGCGCGGGTCGATGGGCAATCCCGCGGCGGAGAGGGTTTCACGGGAAGCGGTGCGTTCGCCAAGAGCGCCCAAGCCGTACGGATCAGATGGAATCTGCATAAGGCGCGCAAGGATAGAGAGAAGTTCGCAGAAGGGGGGATGGATCGAATTGACGGGGGACTAGGATGCCTCGGTGACCACTCGAGGACCAGACTCACAGCACCGCATCGTGATCTTGCACGGTAAGGATTCTTTTTTGCGAGTTGAATGGTCGCGGCGACTGCGAAGCAGCCTAGAAACCGACTTCGGTGGAGTCGACGAATTCACATTTGACGGGTCGACCGCCACGCTCGCAACCGTCTTGGACGAATTGCGTTCATATGGATTGATGTCCTCGCACAAACTGGTCATCGTCGATAACGCGGACGCCTTCTTCGGCTCTGAAGATCGACGCCGTGCCATGGAGCGATATGCAGAAGACCCTATGAAAGAAGCAACTTTGCTGCTTCGATCACAGAATTGGCGCCCTGGAAACTTTGACAAAATTGTGTCAAAGATCGGGATTATTTTGAAATGCGAATCTCCTGGCGATGCAGATGCTGCGCGTTGGTGCGTCGCTCGCAGCGACAAACAACACAAAATACCGATGGATATGGATGCCGCAACATTATTAGTCGAGCGAGTTGGCCCTGATTTGGCTCGGTTGGACTCGGAAATCGGCAAATTGTCGGTGGGCGCATTGGCTTCTGGGCGCAAGAAAATAGATATTTTCACAGTTCGAGAACTTGTTGGTGCAAGCCGAGAAGAGCAAGCTTGGGAGATTCAAGATGCAATTCTCAGCGGCGATTCTGGGCGCGCCGCTGCAAAATTGACGGAATTACTGCGTGTTTCCAAGGCTCCAGAGGTAATGATCTCTTGGTCTGCAATCGATCTTGCCCGCAAAATTCACGCTGCGGCTGCGCTTGCCGCCCAAGGAGTTTCCGATGGCCAGATCGCAAAAGACCTTCGTTTATGGGGAGAATCTACGATTCCGATCCTGCGAGCCGCGAGAAAAATAGGTGAAACTCGCGCGGCCGCGCTGTTGCACCAAGCGATTCAAACCGATTTTCAGATGAAATCTGGAGGCGCACCAGACCCAGAACGAGCCCTCGCGGGGCTCTGTGTTTTGCTCTCGGATTCACTTTGCAGCGGAAAAGTTCGATAATCCCGAAAAGTTTTTGACTGATAACGGGAAGTTATTTTTTTGAAAATGCAAGTTTTAAGCCATAAAACGCTACTTGCACCCATGCCGCCTCTTGACAGGTGGACAATCGCACCCTTCGTCTCTATAGTTCCGCCTTCAGGTTTCGACCGCAAATGGTCGATACTGAAAAAACCTGAATCGGTCCCCGTCAACGTGGCGGGGAGTTCCGATTTCAGGTGTCACAAAACGGTTCACCAATCGCGTCTCGTATCAAGAACGGTGAATTCAAAACCAGGAGCACAGGAAATTATGACTCTTACTAAGTATGTTGGAATTCTCGCTAGTGGTCTCGCCCTTACCGGCGCGGCATCTGCGCAAGGAACTGACGCCATGAGCGAGATCGCTCAACTCAAGGCTGAAGTTGCAACTCTCAAGTCCCAAAATGGCGACAAGTGGCTCACAGAAGAGCGCGCCGCCGAAATCAAGTCGCTCGTGAAGGATGTCCTTGCTGACTCCGAAACCCGCACCAGCCTTCAAGGCTCGGGCGCAACTTCGGGTTACAACAATGGATTCTTCATCTCCAGCGCTGACGGAAACTTCAAGTTGAACCTCAGCTTGCTCGCGCAAGCCCGCTTCACTTGGAATTATCAGCCAGGGGAGAATATCTCACCCGACTCCAACAACGGAACCGGTGATGGCGTTTCAACATGGGCATTCGAAAATCGTCGCACCCAGATGGCATTCTCGGGCAACGTCGTTGATCCAAGTTGGACATATATGGCTCGTTTGAACTACGGATCTGCTATCGATCCTTACACCCCATTTGCTGGAGAAGTTGTTCTCCAGGACGCTTGGGTGAACAAGGACTTCGGCAATGGAGTCGGCCTGAAGGTCGGACAGTTCAAGTCCCCATTCATGGCAGAATCGCTCCGCAATGACGGCGCACAGCTCACTGCTGAGCGTTCGGTTGTTGATTACATCTTCTCGGGTGGTTATACCCAGGGAATTATGTTGAACTACACGCAGGACATGTTCCGCGCGATGGGTTCATACAACAACGGTCCACGTGCACAGAATGGCACATGGTCCACTGGCAGTAACAACAGCATTTCCCTCTCAGGACGTGCCGAGTTCAAGGCCATGGGAAGCTGGGCACAGTTCGATAACGAGACATCGCTGAAGAGTGATGAATCAGGTCTTGTCATCGGTGCAGCGATTCAGTATTACAACAATCGTGGTACTAGTGTTGAAGGTCAATATAATCCAAGTGTCGCTTCCATCATTTATGGTGACACAACTGGTCTTACAACTACGGGAGCCGTTGATTGGACCGCAGATGCAACATTCAAGTCTGGCGGAATGAATTTGAGTGCGGCATTCGTTGGATCAAACGCAAGTTATGCCAACAATGGCACAGCTTCAAACGAAAGCTTCTCAAGCTACGGAATGGTCGTCCAAGGCGGTTACCGCTTCACAGATTCCCTCGAAGCCTTCGGTCGTTGGGAATGGATGAACATTGAAAATGGTGCGGCAACTCCAGGTGGCTTGCCTGCATCAGCAACCGACGTAAACAACATTCTCACCTTCGGTGTGAATGTCTATGCCGGTACCAACATGAAGTGGACAACGCAGTTCGGCATCTCGCTTTCTGATATTGGAAGCAACACGGCCGACCTCGGTGGAGCTGGTTGGAACCCCGATGCCAACACATCGAACAACGATCAGATGAATGTTATTTCTCAGCTTCAGATCATGTTCTGAGTTGGGAATCATCTGATAGGTTTCGAGTTTCGTGATTCAAAATTTAATGTTGGTCGAAGAAGTCTTCGTTCAACTTGATAGAGACGCAAGGGGCCGATCCGCAAGGGTCGGCCCTTTTTCTATTTCGGTGGCGGCGATCGGACTCGCGCCGCCACCGAGGAGCACCGCATTTTATTTCGGTGGCGGCGGTCGGACTCGCGCCGCCACCGAGGAGCGCCGCCACCGCATTCTGATTCGGCGGATGCGTTGGGATTCGGTTAGAATCAAACGCATTCCATGGCTCTCACAGAGACCATTTTCTGTTCGCTTGCGCTGAGTTCGATTTTGGCGCAATCGAATTCTCCGCCAACGCAAGGCGCCACGGATCAGAACAGTCGGCAGATCGACGACATGGCACGACGCCTCGATGCCCTGGAAAAACGCAACGCAGAATTACAGGGACAAGTTGTTGAGTTGAAATCGCAGAATGGGGAGCAGTGGCTGACTGAAGAACGAGCCGCCGAAGTGCGCGAACTGGTCAAGGATGTCTTAGCCGATAGTGCGACACGAACATCGCTCCAGTCGAATGGCGCGACAGCGGGTTGGGATAATGGATTCTTTATTGCAAGTCCAGACAATAGATTTCGTCTGGAAATTGGCGGTTTAGTACAAGCGCGTTGGGTGTGGAGTTCACAGCGAGCACCATATACAGCGGATGGAATTGTTCCATCTTCAACGCAATTGACATACGACCAAACCCTCAATCGAACTGGCTTTGATGTTCACAACATCGAACTTTGGGCGCAGGGCCATGTGATTTCACCTGACATCCAATACATGCTGAAGGGGATTTTTTCTAATAATTCAGATACTGCCCAACAGCCGTCAACGAACGGAACAAATGTTGGTGGGTTTGTTGGTGAATCCACGTCGGGAAGTTTTCAATTGCTCGATGCGTGGGTTCGCGTCAATTTGACGGATGATTGGTCGGTTCGAGTTGGACAATTTCGTGCGCCATATGGGCGAGAATTCTTGGTGCTCGAGCAATATCAGATGGCAGTTGATCGATCTCTTGTCTCATTACATTATGGAATGGGGTACACGCAGGGATTGGAATTGGAATGGCTATCGAACGAAGCCCGCTGGCGGTTCTCTATCAATGATGGAGGGAATGACGCTATTGCAGGGGCGGGGCAAGTCGTTGGATCAGAGCCGCTGAATTCACCTTGGTATGAGCAACAAAATATTTGGGGTGTGACCACTCGATTCGATTGGAAGGGTTCTGGTGGTTGGGCGCAATTCGATCAGTTCACAAGTCCAGACGGATCAGAGCCTGGTTGGTTATGGGGAGTTGCAGTGAATGCCCAAGGGACCAAGCCGAGCGAGGTCAATGGCCAACAACAAAATGTCGCACTTTCGAATAGTTCAGACACGAACACATGGGTTGGGCTCACGACAGATTTCACCATGCAGTTCGGAGGCGCATCGCTTTTCGCAAGTGCGTATTACAACTATGTTGAATCTAATGCAGCCTATTACCGCAACAGCGTGAACACGACCGTTCCTTCGACTCAGACGGTCAATGCTGGTGGTGTCAATGCACTCGGTTTCACCTTGCAAGCATCTGTGTATCTCGCACCGAAGTGGGAAGTTTTTTCGCGCTACGAATACATGCACTTGACGGCCTCAAATGCTGACGCACTTACAGACACACAAGTCGGAAACTTTCTTGTAGATCAAGGTCATGTTTCCATCTTGACGACTGGATTGAACTATTACATTGACGGTCAGGACGCGAAAGTGACTGCAGATTTTGGTTATGGATTTACTCCGATTTATCCATCAGCTGCAACTCCATCAACTGGCTGGCGCGCTTCGGAATCCGACGAATTCGTCGTGCGCGCGCAAATGCAGTTGCTCTTCTGAGCTCAGAATTCGACGATTATTCGCTAGTATCAAACAGATGTCATTGCTCTGGACAGGAGAAATTATTCGATTCGAGGTTCGCTCGATTGGCGGCGATCGTGACCCTCGTGGTGATGCGCTTGCACGAAGCGCGGGTGCGCAAGCGCCAACGCGCGTGGCCCATTCCGCGGTCTATCTCATTGAAGGAACGCTTGATGCAAATGCTTGCAATCGACTTGCGCGCGAATTACTCGCTGATCCTGTGACGCAGTCGTGGACTTGGAAGCGAATGCACGGATCTGCAACTGGTCCAGCATCTGGTTTGATTTCATCGACAGTTGGAACATTGCCAGATGCAATCGTCGAGGTTCATCCCTTGCCTGGCGTAATGGATCCTGCGGCCGACAGTGTAAAAATTGCAGCGAAAGCATTGCTTGGGAGTGATGTCGAAGTTCGAACTGGAGCGCGTTTCGATTTCTGGGGGGTGTCGAAAGCGCAAGCACGTGCGATTGTCGAACAGCACGCAGCGAACCCGGTGATTCACGCAATCTTTGACGAGCCGTATCACCCAGAATCTTTCCCTCATGGAAGCGCGTACGAATTGAAGATTCGAGAAGTTGCGATACGGGAAATTGGCGACGATGCACTTGATCGGTTATCGCGTGACGCACATTTATTTTTATCGCGCGACGAAATGAAAGCAATACAAGCGGAATACCGTCGACTTGGTCGCGATCCGCGCGAGATCGAACTTGAAACGCTGGCGCAAACTTGGAGCGAGCACTGTGTACACAAGACACTCAAGTCGACAATTCGATACAGCGGCGAGCGCTGCGGCGATCATCAAAGACCTGGTCATGTGGCGCAGTCAGATGGAACGGTGATGATTCATAATTTGCTCAAGACCACGGTTGCGGGTGCGACACATGAATTGATGGGAAAGAATAATTTTCTTGAAGGTCCTGGTGTGCGACTGGGTGTTGCTCCAATTGATTGGTGCCTTTCTGTTTTCGTTGACAACTCTGGCGTGATCGCATTCGACGATCAGAATGCGATTTGCTTCAAGGTCGAAACGCACAATCATCCAAGTGCAATCGAACCTTATGGTGGCGCGGCAACAGGAATCGGTGGTTGCATACGCGACATCATCGCAACAGGGCAGGGGGCGAAGCCGATCGCATCGACGGATATTTTTTGCGTCGCCAACACAGATCTTTCGCCGATTCCGCGCGGTTGCATCGCGCCGAAACGCGTGCTGTCGCAAGTCGTTTCTGGCATTCGCGATTATGGAAATCGCATGGGCATTCCAACTCTCAATGGAACAGTGTGGTTCGATGATCGATACGTCGGGAATCCACTTGTTTTTGCTGGTTGTATTGGCATGATGCCGCGCAATCGCACGCATGGCACGGTGCAGATGGGTGATGTCATCGTAGCAATTGGAGGTCGTACTGGTCGCGATGGAATTCATGGCGCAACTTTTTCTAGCGCGGAGTTGACTGACACGCACGCAGATGAATTCAGCCATGCGGTGCAAATCGGAAATGCGATCACAGAAAAAAGCGCGCTTGATGCAATTCTTGCGGCACGTGATCACGCACAAGGATGTCTGTATCACGGGTTGACGGATTGTGGCGCGGGTGGTTTTTCCAGTGCAGTCGGCGAAATGGGTGCGACCATCGGTGCAGATGTGCATCTTGATCGAGCGCCTGTGAAATATTCTGGACTCTCGCCGACGGAAGTTTGGATCAGCGAAGCGCAGGAGCGCTTGGTGCTTGCAGTGCCAGTGGAAAATCTTGATCTGCTGCGCGCAATCTGCGCGGATCATGCAGTCGAGATGTCAGAGCTTGGGACATTCGGCACTGCGGATCAGAGCATTGTGTTGCGATGGAATGGAACTGAAGTTGGTCGGCTTGACACGCATTTTATGCATGCGGGCATTCCTTCGCCTGTGCGCGAAGCGATATGGGATCCGAATTGGTCGAAGAAAAACGCTGGGTTTTCGGGATCACGCACGCAGTCTGGAGCGATCCCAACGCGCTCGATTTCGCAGGCGATTTGTGCACTGTTATCGCATCCAAATATCGCAAGCAAAGCGTGGATCATTCGACAGTATGACCACGAAGTTCAAGGGACTTCGGTCGTGAAGCCGCTTGTTGGAATTGGTGAAGGCGGTCCAGGAGATGCGGCGGTGATCGCGCCTGTCGTCGGAAGTTCGCGCGGCCTTGCAATTGGAAGTGGATTGGCAAGTGGGTTGGCAAGCGATCCATACATCATGGGACTCGCTGCGGTTGATGAATGCGTTCGCAATCTTGTTTGCGTTGGCGCAGATCCATCGCGCATTGCCATACTCGATAATTTCTGTTGGCCATCATGCAAAGACCCGCACAATATGGGCGCACTCGTTCGTGCTGCGTGGGCTTGTTATGACGCGGCGAAGGCATATCGCACACCTTTCATTTCTGGCAAGGACAGTCTGAACAATCAATTTGTCACCGAAGATGGTCGGACAATTCAGATTCCTCCAACGCTCTTGATCAGTGGCTTTGCGATCGTCAATGACATTCATAAATCTTGCACGATGGATTTGAAGGGTGCTGGCAATTCGATTGTGTTGGTTGGTTCCACTTCAAAGCGTCTTGGTGGATCGCACTGGGCGCTTTTGGCAGGCATCGATGAATCATCTTCGCTCGAGATGCCGTGCGTGGACTTGACACAAGGACCTCGCATTGCTGTGACAGTTGCAAATGA
Source organism: uncultured bacterium (assembly GCA_903961015.1). Taxonomy (GTDB): domain Bacteria; phylum Planctomycetota; class Phycisphaerae; order Phycisphaerales; family SM1A02; genus F1-60-MAGs104. Next base: position 1,190 of record CAJCCX010000017.1, on the reverse strand, counting down.
AATCGCAAGTGGTGGGATTCGCAGTGCGCATGATTGCAGCGAAGGCGGCCTTCTTGTCGCAGTTGCTGAAATGGCTTTCGCTGGAGGAATTGGCGCGCAGGTTGATCTTGCGAAGATCCCGATTTCGCAAGCAGAAAAAAGTGCGGGTATCAGCGCGGCGGGTGATGTGTTTGATCCTTATGCGCTGGCATTTGCGGAAGATCCATCGCGTTATATTTTGGAAGTGAAGTCAAGCGACGCACATGCGCTTTGCGCGCGATTTGCGGCGGCAGGAATTCCAAGCGCGATCATCGGGCAAACAGATTCATCGAGTGAGTTGCGAGTCTGCCACGGTGACATTGATCTTGGATTCGAGTCTCTGGAAAAGTTGCGTGCGGCGTGGTCTTCTGGAAGTTCTGGTTGGTAATTTGTTGACATCGTTATGAAACTCAACTCGCCCAAAGCACTCATCATCACTGCCCCAGGGATCAATTGCGATCTGGAACTTGGCAATGCGTTCGCTGCAGCAGGAGCAGAGCCTCGCAGCGAATTGTTGCAAACGCTGGTACGTGAGCCATCTCGAATTGCCGGATACGACTTGATTGGTTTGCCAGGCGGTTTCAGTTATGGAGATGACATCGCTGCAGGAAGAATTATGGGAGCGTTAATGGCGCGGACGATTTATCCTGCACTTCGCGACGCAATTTCGCGCGGCGTTGCGATGATCTGCCCATGCAATGGATTTCAAATTGCCGTGCAAGCTGGCTTGCTGCCAGGTCCCGATTCTGCGGGAGATTTATGGCCAGAAAATCCTGCGCACGCATCGGTTGCACTTGCGAATAATCTTTCGGCGCGGTTTACAGATCGATGGACACGCGTCGAGATTCCCATAGACACCGTGTGCGTATGGACGAAAGGGGTGGCGTGCGATCAACCCGATGATGTTCTTCCGAGCGCGCATGGAGAAGGGCGATTCGTTGCGCCCGCTGCAGTGGTTGAACGCTTGAATGCTGGCGGACAAATCGCCATGCGATATGGGGCGAGCGATAATTTCAATGGATCGGTTGGTGCGATTGCGGGAATTTGCGATGCATCCGGAATGGTTTTTGGATTGATGCCGCACCCTGAGCGATATACGCGTTGGACACAGCATCCACAGTGGACGCGCATGGATCTTCAATCGTCGGCAGTGCGAAAAAACGAACCGCTTG
>CAJCCX010000016.1 GCA_903961015.1 uncultured bacterium | reverse complement strand
GCCCCAGTCGCATTGCGACGCCTTTTGCCAGCGTATGCAAGAGTTGGGATGGGGTCGCAGAAGTTGCGGTGCTTGGCGAAAAAAGTTCTTCTTTCAAGAGGGGGATGACGGAACTGCGAACGGCTGAATCAAGTTGCGCAAGTGTGGCCAGATAGCCAGTGTTTTGCTCTGGTTTTCCATGAATTGAGACCTCAAATTCATACCAAGCGCCGATACCGCTCGCACTTGGAAAACTGGCAAACGAATTATGGGAACTATCCGAAACGGCAGTCGTGGAATCGCGACAAATAAAAACACGAACGGCGCGGGAAAGAGTGGTTGGGACGGGGAATGCGGTCATATGAAAATTGATCTGAGTGATTGAAATCATAGGGTGGAGTTGACTTTGGGCACGGAGATACTATTATTATCTACTTACTAAGCCCCCGGAAGGGCTCGGCGTGAGGCTTGCCTCCGCCGGGCCTTTTTTATTTTTAAGATGACCTATTTCTGTCGCACTGCTCATTCTACTCTGCGGCGAGAACAATAATTCATGAAACATTCATCAAATTCACTCTGGATTATTTCGGTCATCACGCTCAGCAGTTCTTGCGCGTCGCCTGTGATTTCGCCACCAGCGAAAAACTCAACTTCTGCCTCACTCCAAACCACAGAACAATCTTCGCTCATTCCTCAGCAGCCTCCGCTTCAACTCGGCCCCGATATTCGAGTTGACCGTCGCAAGTCCGAAGTGATCATTCGAGCGCAAATCGCATCGCGAAATGGTTTTCTTGAACAACTTGTTTGTAAAGCTGGAACACGCGAACATGAATCATTGCTCGCAGTGGAAGCTGCGCCGAAGATGATTCACGCGGCGTTGCTTGCAGCAGGATTCACGCCAGGCTCTCCTGGAGCGTGGACCGAAACGCAACCAGATGCTGCTGGAAAATCGGTTGTTAACTTTCAGCCACCAACAGGATCGAAGGTCGAATTGCTTGTGCGTTGGGATGATGATGGACGCATCAATGAGCGTGCGCTTTGCGAGTGGGTGCGTGGCGTTTCTCTCAATAATTCGTCAACCACACCGATCGTCCTTCCTTGCGATCGATTCATCTTCGCTGGTTCGCACATTCGTCCCAATCCAAAGTCGCTTGGACCTGGCGAACACTATGTTGCGGATTACACTGGATCAGTTGTTGGCCTTGTCACCTTTGGCGACGAAGTGATTGCGTTTGAGGAAGTGATTCCAGATCGCGTCGATGTCGCACCAGCAATGTGGGAATCGTGGACAGATCGGATTCCCGTCGAAGGAACTCTGATCGAACTTATCATCCGTCATCCAAAATGATCAGAGAGCAGACTGAGAATGAATGTGCCGTTAGGATCTCCGCTGTGAACACTGGATACGCAGCAGAACTCGTCGGTATTTGCCGTCGATATACCCATCCAGATGGTTCGTTGATGGTCGACGCGCTGCGTGGAGTCGATCTTTCGATTCCGATGGGGCAATACATTGCAATCATGGGAGCATCTGGTTCAGGCAAGAGCACCTTGATGAATATTTTGGGATGTCTTGATCGACCAACTTCTGGTGAATATCGACTGGATGGAATCGATGTCGAGTCGCTTGACGATGAGCGCCTTTCGCAAGTGCGAGGTCGGCGAATCGGTTTTGTTTTTCAGGCGTTCAATCTGATTTCGGAACTCACTGTGATCGAAAATGTTGAGGTCCCACTTTTCTATCAAGGACTTCCTCGCAAAGAACGCAGAGCGCGCGCCCAAGAAAAGATCAACCTCGTTGGTTTGACCGATCGCGCAAGGCATCGTCCCTCAGAACTTTCAGGAGGTCAGCAGCAACGTACTGCGATCGCACGAGCACTTGTTTCCAATCCGGCAATTTTGATGGCAGATGAGCCGACTGGAAATCTAGACTCCGCAACTGGCGAATCGATTCTTGTGATCATCGATCAACTGCACGCTGCTGGATTGACAATCGTTCTTGTAACACATGACGACCGAGTTGCGGAGCGTTCACAGCGCATCATTCGTCTCAGCGATGGCTTGTTGATCAGCGATCTCCCCGGCGGTCGTGCAAGCACAATGGCAACGCAATGAGTTCGGCGCGAAATGGAGCTGGATCCAAGCGAAACATGATTCGCATTATGGGTATCGACCCAGGACTCTTGCGCACGGGATATGCATGCGTTGATCTTGATTTCAACGGTGCGACAAAGATTGTCGAAGCGGGGATATTGAAACTTTCCCCGAAGAAGTCCGTCGCATCTCGACTCTGCGATTTGGATCAAGATTTGGCTGCACTCATCACGGAGTTGCATCCCGACCGCGTTGCAGTCGAACAAGTCTTTTCGCACACCAAGCATGTGCGAACTGCAATCATTATGGCGCACGCACGCGGCGTGATTCTGCTGGCGATTGCGCGCGCAGGTTTGCCACTTTCAGAACTCGCGCCAGCAACGATCAAGAGCGCCGTCGCGGGAAATGGGCAAGCAACAAAGCGTCAGATGCAGTTGGCCGTCGCGGCGCAGTGCGGACTCGCGAAGCCGCCATCGCCAGCAGACGTCGCGGATGCGATCGCAATCGCGTTGGCAGATGCCCGCAGAGTTCGCTGACTGCATCAATGCACTTGCAAGAGAGGGGGGCTATTCTCGCCGTCGTGAAGTCCCCAGTCGTTCTCTTTTCTCGTCGCATTCTCAGCGATCAACTGACCCCAGTGCTTGCCTATAGACGACTTGTTGCGCCCGATGAGCGCACGGCGACAAGTTTTCTCTTGGAATCTGTGGAACAAGGTGGATCAGTCGGGCGATATTCCATGCTTGGCGCGCAACCTGCGATTGAAATCATTGCGAAGGGTCAACAGGTCACAATCATTCTGAGTGATGCGGATGGAAAGCGAATCGAGCGAACTTTGCAGCACGCCAATCCTCTGGCAGTGCTGAGAGAAACGCAAAGTTGGTCAGGCATCGATCCACGCGGACCGCTTCCAGAATCTTTTCATGGTGGATGGGTTGGGTCTGTGGGATTCGATGCCGTTCGTTGGCTCGAGCCAGAAAAATTGCCATTTGATCGCGCGCCGAAGGATGATCGCAATTTGCCAGACATGCACATGGCGCTTTACCGCGATGTTGTCGTGTTTGATCATGCGACCAAGACGCTGTTCATCGTCTGTGCAATTCTTCCTGGCGAACACGCCGACCATTCGATCACAATTGCGGGTGCAAAGGCGCTCGATCAGATTGAGCATCGTTTGACTGCAACACATTTGGATATGCCAACAGGAAGAATCGATCTCGATACTTCTGCGCGACCGCGCGATGCTGGAACGAGTTTGACCAGTCGGGCGAAATTCGAATCTTCCGTCGCTCGTGCAAAGGAATACATCGCCGCAGGTGATGCGTTTCAAGTTGTTCTCAGTCAACGCTTCGTGCGCAAGAGCGCTGTCGATCCATTCGATGTCTATCGCGCACTTCGAGTCGTCAATCCCAGCCCATATCAGGTCTATCTTCAAGCGCGTGGATGCATTCTTGTTGCGGCGAGTCCAGAGATTCTTTGCAGAACTCGTGGGACTCAAGTCGTCAATCGACCGCTTGCGGGCACTCGAATGCGTGGCGCAACACTTGCCGAAGATTTGGCACTCGAAAAAGAATTGCTTGCAGATGAAAAGGAACGTGCGGAACACACGATGCTGGTTGATTTAGGTCGCAACGATCTTGGACGCGTCTGTGAATCTGGTTCAGTTCAAGTCGATCGGTGTATGGAAATCGAACGCTTTTCGCACGTGATGCATATCTCATCGACCATCACTGGAACGCTTCGCAGCGAATGCGATGCGTGGGATGCACTTAGCGCGACATTGCCCGTCGGTACTGTCAGTGGCGCGCCGAAAGTTCGTGCGATCCAAATCATTGACGAACTCGAACCGCTGCGTCGCGGTCCTTATGCAGGCGGACTTGGTGCGATGGGATGGAATGGTGATCTTGATATGGCAATCGCACTTCGCACAATTGTCGTTCCAGTGTCGCCGACTGCGCAGATCGCCAAAGTAAATCACGTCTGGGAATATCACCTTCAAGCTGGAGCAGGCGTTGTGATCGACAGCGATCCATCCAAGGAGTACGAAGAAACTGCGAGCAAGGCTGCGGGTTTGGCTCGTGCGATCGATCTTGCCGAGAGTGCTTTCGTTGCGCAGTGAATTCGCTGTGAAAGGCGATTAAGAACGACTCGGATCTGTCGAGTCATTTTCAAATGGAATCACATCGCCATCACCCGGCGCTGGCGGTGGATCTGGAAAAATCTTTTGCTTGAAATGCCCAGTGGCCGCCGAGTCTTCATTCTCGGCATGAACCCTTTTCTTTTGCCGTGCCGACCGCTTTTTCTTTGATTCATAGATGGCATCAGATGCTTGTTCAAGCACAGTATGAATCAAGATGATGCTTGCAATTCCAAGAATGCATGCAAAGACCAAAAGAAGGCTTGAAATGGTGCTGACCCAGCCTGGAATCTTGACAAGTTCAGCCACAATGGTCTGCAGAAAAAACGGTATCGAAAGTATTGGTGCGCCAAAGATGGCTAAAGGCAAGAACCGAAATGCTGGATGGGTCGCTTCCCCTTCAAACTTCATGACCGCTTGGAATCCCAGAGTTCCCACCGAAAAATTATTGAGGCTCACAAGCCCAAGCCACGCGATGCGCAGCAGGACAAGCGCAGCAAAGAGCACAACTGGCACATCGTTCATCGACGCAACGAGAGTGAACAATGCACCAAAGATCGCGAGCGCCAATTCGATCTTCATGTACAGAGGCCAGGCCTGAATCAATTTGTATTGTTTGAATCCGTCGAGAAAGCCCGAACTCTCCAACCGCCCCAGCGCAATCATTCGCCAGCCGCTGACCAGTGCAAGCACAACCCACGCCAACTGGCCAACAAAGGGAATTGCAACGCAGCCCAGCCAAGCCACGAGTGTCCAGTCGACTCCCTTGCGAAAATCCCCAAGAGCATCGATGACAACTTGCGATTCATTCTGATCGATCGAACTTTGTACATGGATCCGGCGGTTGATTTTGCAGCCGCATTCTGGACAAACTTCGCCCTTTGTAGCGCGGAGGTCATAACCACAATTGTCGCAGGGATAGGGGTTGGATGGCTTCGTAGGCATTACTTCGGATAGATCGATGGGACAGTTTGGAGAATATCGAAAAACAATGCCTGTCTACTTGAACTTCCAAGGCAGAATAAGACTATAACTAGGTCTCATTTAATCAACTCAACTTCAGGAAAAATGCAATGTTCAATGTGAAATGGATGGCGATTGGAAATGTTGGACTTCTTTCCTCCATTCTTGCGCTCACAAGTGGCTCTCTTGCAGCTGCTCCGCAGGATCAAACTGCAGCTCCAGTCCCAACTGTTCTCTCTGAGTGGAGCACGCAAGTCTGGGATGCGGCAAAGGCAGATGATCTCGCTCGCGTCAATGTGTTGCTCGAATCTGTCCCGCAAGGCGAAAGTCCCGCATTGCTCGAACTTAAGAAATCTATTCAGCAACGCGACAATCATCTTGTTGAAAACGAAGCGACTCGATTGAAAGATTTGGCAAAGCGCAAAGCCGACCTCGCAGTTTCAATGGCTGCAGGTGAGATCAGTTTGTCGATGGTTCACGCGGTCAATATGAAGTTTCTGATGTCCCCTGAAGATTGGCGGATGTGGTTGGATTCAGAAGATGGTCGTGCGGTCGAAAATGCTGCTACTGCTGAAATCAAGCAGGCATTGGCACAGGGCGATGTTCTCCTTGCTCAAGAAATACTTTTTCGACAGAAGGCGCTTCATGACGGAGCAGATACTGTCGAGTACAAACGAATTGATACAGAGCTGGACGATCTGAATCGGCGTGTGACTTTGATTGCTGAATTCGCTCCGCGCGAACTCTATCGACTGCGCAAAGTGCAGCTGAAGCGATTCGAGGCGACTTTGAAAGCTGAAGGGAAAGAAATTCCAGTTGCAGAATCTGAGGAACCAGAATTCAACGAACTCTTCAAAGATGATTGGAAGGAGAGGATCAAGGGGATCACTTCCAAGCTTGTGCTGATGGGACTTCGTCAAGCAGCCAGCGAGCATGTCACCAATACGGGATGGAATCCTCTTCTCATAGGCGGTCTTGAAGACGTCGAGTTATTGCTTCAAACCCCGCAACTTGCAGAAAATTTTCCAGGTCTCGCTGATCCTGCGAAGGTTCAGGCGATGCGCACAACAATCGATGCTCGGCTGAAAGAAATCACCGCATCGAAGAAAAAGTTAGGCGCATCTGATTATCAATCGGTGATCACTGATGTGCTTGCAGCAAACGATGCAACCGTTCAGATTCCAAAGGAAGTGATCTTGCGCGAGTTTGGCGAAGGCGCGACCGCACAACTTTCTAAAGAATACGAGGATGATTATTCGGAAATCATCTGGCCAGATAATTTGCGGCGCTTCCGTCAAAGCATCGAAGGGAATTTTGTGGGAGTCGGAATTCTGATTCGTCACAACGACAAACGCGAGCTGATGATTGTCAATCCGCTCGAAGGTTCGCCGGCTTCGCGAGCAGGAATTCG
>CAJCCX010000015.1 GCA_903961015.1 uncultured bacterium | reverse complement strand
GGGGGAGGATCACCTGTGTTGGTGCGCTCTGCAAGTGCGTCGTTGTGGAAGAATGCGAATCGAAGAGTGTCGCCATCACGCAGAAAAATCGTGCCAGCCTGCGCATGCAGAAGAAAGCGCGCTTCAGAAAGAATTCGATCCATGAGTGAATCAAAATCCTGAATTTGATTCAGTTCGATGCCGATTTTCACTAATCCGCTGACGCGCGATTGCCACAGTGTGTCTTCCTGTTGGTTGATTGGAGTTGAAACGTGACTGCGACTCTCCTCGAGCGATCGGTTCACAGCGCGCAGTTCGCTCTGCAGAGTTTCATACGCCGTTGCGCTTCGATTTCGTTTGAGAATATTCAGATATCCCATTGAATGTGTTCTGATGCGAGCAACGAGTTCGGTTGTACTGATAGGAAAGACAATAAAATCCGCAATTCCGCGTGAGAATGATTCGTCGCGAATCGTTGCGGTTTCTTGAGAGGTGAGCATGATGATCGGGACAGCGCCAACTTCTGGACTGCGTTTGAAACTGTCCAGAATTCCAAGCCCATCAAATCCGGTCTCGCGAAGATCAAGCAAGATGACCGTTGGGCAGATACGAATGGCGACATCGACCGCATCGTTGACTCGTGCACACAAGTTGACTTGAATCCCGCCTGCACGGAGGATCACATCGCTGAGGGTACGAGATGATGTGTAACCACCTCCGACAAGCAAGAGCCCGTGGCCATCCGATTCGCTATGCCGCGCACGATCCGGTAAAGAATTGAATGGTTCTGGGGACATATAAACTTAAGTTCTGCGAGGGTTACGAGCGCTTGGAGGATTTGATCGACGAGTTTGATCTGTAGTTTGGGGGTTCCCGCCAGATTGTATCTCGCGCGGTTGACCGACTGCTTTTGCTGTCATGGATTCTGTACTGCCGGATAGCGGGGGATCGATTTTGGCAAAGATGATTCGACCACCTGCGGTTTGAAGAATATTGCTGACTGTGCCATTGGCATGGCTTCCCATTTTTTCTGCACCGCCATCGATGACCACCATAGTTCCATCTGGAAGATGTCCAATGCCTTGCCCATCTTGTTCACCTACGCGTGTGATGTCAACACCGATGGACTCGCCTAAGAACATCGGAGGTTGGAGCGCGGCTGCAATTTCATTGATATTGATCGTCACAATTCCACTGATATTGGCAACGCGTTGCAGACCCGTATCGCCTGTCGCGATTCGCATGTGCTCTTTCATCGCCAATTCAACCAACATGCGATCGACGCCTCGTCCATCAAGCCCAATATCTTCGATCCGCAAATCGATCTTTGTGTTGACTTGCATATGAGCGACCAAGTCCAGCCCACGCCTTCCGCGAGCTCGCTTCTGCCGATCATTACTATCGCAAAGTTTTTGCAATTCTTCGAGCACAAACTTGGGAACGACTAAAGGTGCATCTAAGATTTGCCCGTTTGCAAGTGCTTCAATACGTCCGTCGATCAGAGTGGAACTATCAAGCAGTATTGGCGCAATTCCGCTGGGTTGTTTATTGAATTCAACATATGGGATGATGAGTCTGAAGTCATCTTTCGTCGTCAGCACGATCGAGACTGAGAGATAACAGAAAACAATGCCAAGGATGATCTTTGTGAGGCTGAGATAAAGTTGGGCTGGCCCATCTAAGATTTCCCAAGCGCGCGCGACCGTGTCGATCAATGCACCGAATGCGACAGCTGCGACGAGTCCAAGACAAATTCCAAAATAGACGCCCGCAACGGAAGTCAATCGTTTGTTGGGCGTCAACAAATCAAGGAGGAGTACAACCATTCCCACACCGACAGCAGCGATGATCAACCCAATGACGGTGCTTGGTCCGAAATCTTGCACATTGCGAGAACTCGCAACAGTCACTGTTATCACGACAACGAGCAAGGCAACGAAAATCAGACGAACTGCCAGAAGCAAAAAGCCACTTCCGCGGATCTGCGAAGATTTGCGCGAAGATTTACGGATTCTGACTGCGTTTGCAGGGAGAGCGTTTGGGAAATTTTCTGTCTGCTCGTTCACTGTGACGAGTGTAGACGGGAGTGATAAGATCTCTTTCAGGAAATGAGGAGGACGGCCGGGCCCGATGGGTGGGCGGCTCGTGAACCTGGTCAGGGCCTGACGGCAGCAGCCATAAGCTTCGTCGTCCGTGCCGTTGGTCGCCTGGTCGTCCTCCCCATTGCCTACTTTGTTATGACCCCTAAAGCCAAAGCAAAAAATCGTACGAGTGAGTCGGATGTTCAGGCTGATGCGCTGACTGTCCCTGCGAAATCACCAATCGATTCCGCAGTGGCGAATTCCGATACCCCCAAGCGAGATCTCTTTGGTGCGGAAGTTGCTTCGGCTCCATATCAAGTCTTTGCAAGGCGTTATCGATCTCGTTCATTCGAAGAAGTCGTTGGTCAAGATGCAATCGCTAACACTCTGCGCAATGCAATATCGCTTGGTAGGACTGCGCATGCATATCTTTTCTGCGGGACTCGGGGAGTCGGAAAAACATCGATGGCGCGAATCTTCGCGCGTGCATTGAACGCCGTTGATTCTCTCACGCAACAGGCTGCGATTGGCGATTCAATCATGCGGGGGCAGGATCTTGATGTTGTTGAAATCGACGGCGCGAGTAATCGTGGCGTTGACGATGCACGTGATCTCATCGCAGGGGCCGGAATGGCTCCTGCACGCAGCCCGTACAAGATCTACATCATCGACGAAGTTCACATGCTGACTCAGCCTGCGTTCAATGCATTGCTGAAAACAATGGAAGAACCACCTGCGCATGTAAAGTTCATTCTTTGCACGACAGAGCCTCACAAGGTTCCAGCAACGATCCAAAGCCGCTGTCAGCGCTTTGATTTTCGTTCGATTCCAACTGTTGCAATTGCCGCACATCTGCGCAGCGTGTTGACGAGCGAAAAGTTGACCGCGGATGAAGCAGTCATTCTGCAGGTTGCTCGATTAGCCAATGGTTCGATGCGCGATGGACTGAGCTTGTTGGATCGACTTGTTTCGGCTGCATCGGGTCATGTTTCAGTTGCATTAGCTCGGGATGTCTTGGGTCTTCCAGACGAAGAATTGTTAGAAGCATTGTTGTCTGCGATTGCCGATGGCGATCCTGGTCGTGGTTTGGCGACCGCTGCAACATTATTGGATCAGGGAATGTCTTGCGATCATGCGTTGGACACAATCGCATCGCGATTGCGTGATGCGCTCTTGCTTCGCGTTTGTGGTCCACAAAGTGAATTGGTTGATCTTCCTGCGGAAACTCGAAGTCGCATGGCGGTCCATGCAGGCAAGTTCGATCCGCCGGCCTTGGTGCATCTCATCGCTCTTTGCGACGCGTCAGTCAGAAACATTCGCGGATCTGCAGTTCCACGCGCTCTCTTTGATGCGGTCATCGCTCGACTGTGCATGTCGGAGCATTTCACGAGTGGCGCTGCGCTGCTCGCAAGTGAAGGGGCTGCTTCGGATTCCAAAAAAAAAATAATTGAGATTCCTCGCCCAGCCGCCGCTGCGCCCATTCTCCCCGCAGCAAAGCCGATTGCAGCGCCACAGTTTGTTTCGGCATCGAAAGCCTTCACGCCGCCAACGCCTTTGTCCACAATAACGCCTTCGCAACAACCCAAGCCGCAGGACGATGTCACCAGTAAGTCTGTCACTCCTCGAACCGATCCGAATCTCGATGCAGTTCGGCGGCATCCACTCGTTCGTGAAGCCGCAGAAATCCTCGATGCTGCAATCAGTCGTGTCTCGCCTCGCACAGTTGCGAGTACGAATACCGCGGCAGGTTCCACGGCGCCTATCAACGGGACTCTCTGACGATGCCACGCTCGAACAGCGACCGAGGTCCATATCCAGAAAGCGTGAATCGTCTGATTCAAGCATTGGCAGTTCTTCCAGGAGTCGGGCGACGAACTGCAGAGCGTCTGGCATTCTGGGTGCTCAAAGCCTCAAGTGAAGATGCGCTTGCATTGGCGCAGGCAATCACAGCAGTCAAACAAACAGTTCGTCATTGTCCCATCTGTTGGAATCCCGCTGATCATTCGCCATGCCATATCTGTGCTGACACAAGGCGCGATGCATCCATCGTTATGGTTGTCGAGCAACCGAAGGACCTCATCAATCTTGAACAGACTGGAATGTTTCGAGGCGTCTATCACGTGTTGATGGGTCGGCTTGATCCACTGGATGGTGTTGGTCCTGAAAGTATCACTGCTGGCGATTTGATGGTTCGTGCGAATGATCCAGCGCGCAATGCTTGCGGAGTTGAAATCAAAGAGATTGTTCTTGCGCTGAATCCAGATCTAGAAGGTGATTCGACAGGCCTCTATATCGCGGAACTTCTATCCAAGACTTCGATCAAAGTGACGCGGCTTGCACGCGGTCTGCCGTCTGGCTCGCAAATCGAATTCGCGAATCGTGCAGCTCTTTCAGACGCAATTTCGCTGCGGCAGGTTGTCTAGGTCGGATTGGAAAGGGGAGTACGATTCTCCCCGTGCGATTTGAACTCTCTCAGCAGGCGCAAGTGCGTCTCGGCCAACAGATGAAGTTGGCGCCCCGGGTTCTCCAGTCAATGGAGATCCTGCAAATGCCACTTGCTGCCATCGAAGAACGAATCGAAGCAGAATTGGAATCGAATGTTGCCCTTGAACAAGTCGAGCCGGGACAAGCCCTTGATGCTGCAGGTGGCAGCGATGTGAGTCATTTTTCTCGATCACCCGCAGCAGAGACTCCGGCTCCGATGGGCGCGGATCGATTCGAACGCGCCCAAGAATTGCATGAGCGCATGGGTGACGATGAAACCGCTGAAACATGGAGAGAAGTCGCGCGACGTGAAGGGGAGTTCGATTCACGCGCAGCCGCTTTGGAAAGTGCGCCGTCGAGCGGACTGAGTTTTGAGGAAATTCTTTTGGATCAGTGGGCGCTCTGCGAAGCGCCACCTCCCATTATGTCCGCAGGGCGAGTGTTGATATCCAACATCGGCGAAAATGGTTTTCTCATTCGTTCGATCGAAGAAATTGCTGCGGATTCCAGAGAAATGGGCGCCGAGACTCCGACTGCTCCACTTTTGGTCGAGGCTCTGAAACGTTTGCAAACGCATCTCGAACCGCCCGGTATGGCTGCTCGCACTTTGAGCGAATCGCTCGTCTTACAGTTGAATGCGCACGAAAAAAATGAAGATGCGATTGCGGGCGATACACGTTTCGCTGACGCAAGACTTCTCGTCGAGAATGATTTGCGCGATTTAGAATCGAATCGTCTCGCCGCAATTCGACAGCGTCACGGTTGGACAAGCGAACGACTTGACATTGCTCGCGATTGCCTTCGGCATTGCAATCCTGCTCCAGGTCGATCATTGAAAGTTGAGCGCGCGCCAATCGTTCGTCCCGATGTCATCATCGAGTATGACACGGCGACCGACGCATATTCTGCACGGTTGGCCAGTGGAGTTCTGCCAAATCTGCAAGTCAGCGAAGAATATTTGCGATTGTCCAAGGCAAAGAAAACAGATGACGCAACAAAATTGATGTTGAATGACGGCATTCGCCGCGCACGGTGGTTTATCGATGCAATAGAGCAACGAGGTGCGACACTTCTGCGTGTTGTGAACGAAGTGATCGCAAATCAGCGCGATTGGTTGGATTCTGGTGGCGGGTCGCTCAAGCCGCTTCCGATGACTCAGGTCGCAAAGAAACTTGGGATGAATGTCAGCACGATCAGCAGAACAGTTGCTGGTAAATGGATCGTCACGCCACGCGGCTCATTCGAATTGCGGAAACTTTTCGCCGGTGGTACAGAGACAGAATCAGGCAGCGATATTTCATGGGTCGCAGTCAAGGCAATCGTCGGAGAAATAATCGCAGCAGAAGAAAAATCTAAGCCGCTCTCTGATCAGGCAATTTCTCTTGCATTAAAGGAGAGAGGCATCCCACTCGCTCGGCGAACGGTGGTGAAATATCGCGAGCAACTTGGCATCCCCTCTGCTCGGGTGCGCCGAGTGGGTGAAGCAAGCTGATGCGCTGTCGTGGTTGCGATTATGAACTTTGGAATATGAAGCCCGGCTCATGTCCCGAATGTGGTCGTCAGTGGCGATTCGATGAATTTCGTTTTCGTCCATTTGCGGCTCAATTTCTTTGTCCACACTGCGAGCACGCTTACGCAGGATCGGATGAGCAAGGACTTCCAGTACCTCGTGCCTTCATTTGCTCTCAATGCAGTCAACCCATCGATCTCAATCAGATGCGCGCGCTTCCTCAGCCAAACACCGACGGCAGTCTTGCCATGGATGATGTGCATCCATGGAGTGAACGTTTTCGTTTGGGATATTGGCGAGCGTTCTGGCGATCGGTCGGTCAATCAATGTCCAACCCTACTCGTGTTGGGAGAACACTTCCTGAGCGTTCGAGTTTCCGAAGTGCGCTGATCTTTTCTCTGTTGTGCGCAACGGTGGGTATCGCCTTTGCAACTTTACCGTTCGTCTTTCTGTTTGGACTATCGTCTTCGCAATTCTCTTCGGGTCTTGAATATGCATTGATATTCCTTGCGAAATTTCTAGGAATCATCCTCGGATCCGCACTGTTTGGACAGATATTTTTTGTGCTCTGGGGTAGTTGTGCTCATGCAGTTCTGCGTATGAGCGGGGGAGTTTGCAGACCGCTGAATAGTTCTCTCAGCGCAACGCTGTTCTGTACTGGTCCATTTCTAATCAGTGCAGTTCCTTGCTGCGGGTTTTATATTTTGCCCGTCAGTATGATTTGGATGGCAGTTGCAATGATTCACGCATTCGCCTCATTGCACAAAGTTTCTGGCTTGCGTGCGTCGATTGCAGTCTTGACTCCGATCCTTGCACTTTTGGCAGGAACGGTACTGACAGTTGCCGTGATGATCTATGTGTCGCCGAACACCACTTGGTCTTCCGCTTGGTCTACAACTGGGTCTTCAGCTAGGTCTGCGACTGGGTCTTCAGCTGGGACTGCGAATTTTGGCCCTTTGCCTCCAACTCCAGCCGACGATTCAGACCCGCAAGCTCTCCCACCCCTTGGACCGGAATCGCCAAAGGAAAAGTAATCCGCGAACGACAAGTTCTCCAGAGAGTGCGATCCAAATTCCAAGCAGCCCATAATCCAACCAGACGCCAAGCACCCACGCCAATGGGAGTCGGATGAAGTAACTGCTGATGACCGTGATGACCAAGCAGGCCGTCGTATCTCCAACTCCTCGCAGACCATTTCGGATGACCATTGCGAGTGCAAAAAAGACTTGAATAAAGCCGCAGGTCATCAAGATCGGTGGAACTTCCCGCAGGTGAATTTCTTGGTTGCTGATCACTCGAGTCAGCGGCTCACCCGCGAAAATGAAGACGATCCCAAGCAATCCCATGATCGTGCAGCCGACAATGGTGCAAGCTGTGATTGCTCGGCGAGCTTGTTGAACATTTCCTGCACCGATGTATTGCCCCGCAAGCGCACCAGCTGCAATTCCCATCGCAAATCCAGGGAGAAACGAAAAGGATTCCCATTGCACGGCGATCATGTGCGCGCCAATTAATCCATCACCAGGTTTGCCTTGAGCAATTCGATTGTGAGCGATCATGCCGATGAAGATCATTACGAAAAGATTGACGCCCCACAGTGCGATGCCTTCCGTAAAATTTGGGATGCCGATGCGCGCAATGCGCCAGGTCATTTCGCGCGATGGTCGCAAATGTCTCTTCTTTGGATTGAAGTCGCGCGTGCCTTTGTGCAGAGCGCGCACAGTCAAGAGAGCGCCGACGACATATGAGATCGCAGTTCCAGCAGCGATACCGATCACGCCCCACTTTGCTCCATCGATGCCTAAAACATTTGGTACGACAAAGTTGCCCGCTTGGTATTGCGCTCCCGACAAGAGCCAAGAAGCGATTGCGTTGACGACATTGACAACGACTGCAATCCATGCAGGAGTCCATGTCTCTCCTGCACCGTGCAGGCACATCGATCCCACAGTCATCACTCCAGTCGCAGGCATCGCAATTGCAAGTAGTCGAACATATTGAATGCAGAAATCCGCGCTTTGTCCGTATAATCCAGCCACTTCCGCCAGAGGGACGACAGCGAACCAAAGAATGACTCCGATCAGTACTCCCCAGATCAGGCTGAGTGTGATCGATTGGCCACATGCTTCTTCGCTTTCGAGTGCACGCCCTGCCCCAATTGCGCGTGCGATGATCGCTTGTGCGCCGACGCCAAGTCCAGCCATCGCAATTCCAATAAACCACCCGACATACGATCCAATACCAATTCCATCAAGCGCAGGGACAACCGTGGTGCCGGGCAAACTTCCGGCGATCATCTTGTCGACGAGACCCACACATGCAGCGACGAGTTGTTGCAACAGAATCGGAATCGCCAAGAACCGAATTGCGGACCACATCGTGCGACCAGCAAGTTTGCCACTTCGGATTGATCCATCAAGAGCGACTTCCGCTCCTTCTAGAGCCATCACCGCATCGGGCGGATCATCGGGACCGACAGATGTTGTCGTGAAGCGCAAGTCTTCGCGAAGATCGCTTGATTGAGAGTCTGTTGATTTGTTCAATTTCCAAAACCTTTTATGCCTTGCATGTCACATCATTCATATGCGGTATTAAAGGCAAGCAAATGCTCAAGGTCCACTCGGCGTGGGATCAGCAGGGGACGCAGGATTGTCATAGGTCTTTCGCGATCCCGCATCTGCAATTCCATTTGGTAAACCTGGTGTTTCAAACTTTGGAATATCCCAGAAGACAACATAATCCCAGAATCCTAAATGGCGCTGAAAAGTGGGATAAAGATAGAAGTTCTGGCCGCG
Source organism: uncultured bacterium (assembly GCA_903961015.1). Taxonomy (GTDB): domain Bacteria; phylum Planctomycetota; class Phycisphaerae; order Phycisphaerales; family SM1A02; genus F1-60-MAGs104. The sequence continues at coordinate 5,999 of CAJCCX010000015.1, read as the reverse complement.
AAACCGTTTCTCCACTGGAGTCGTTTCATACCATCCAAGCCATCGCATTCGATCGATTCCCAGGTCGTTGCCCGTCATCAGTCGCAAACTATCCAAAGCGGCCAAATTGACAGTCAGTTCGCTGTGGTCGAGCGCCGTCACCAATGCTTGAAAAGAATCGTCTTGGGGATATTGTCCCAAGCCGATGGCTAATTCAACTCGTGTCTCTTGCGCTTCGCTTTCGTCACCCATCTTTTTCCACATCGCTTGCGAAACGGAGACATTGTGGATGCGTTGCAATCCCAGTGCTGCGGCCAATCGTACGTGAGGGTAGTCGCTGTCCAACCGCTCTGCGATCAGTACTGCATCCTCAGGAATCCCAAATCGTGAGAGCGCAGAAATCGCTGCCGCTTGGACCAATGGGTCTTTTATGTCTTTGACATAAAAACGATAGAGCTTGATGTATGCATCAACACCGCCAAAGGAAGATGTTCCAAGCAGAACAACTCCCCGCCGCATGTTTTCCGGGTCGGTCGTGTCGACAGCCCACTGCGCTGCTTCTGTGGGAGATGGGGGAGAGAGGACATCGCCCATGGCTCGAAAGTCCGAACCGATGGTGTCGCAGGCGCAAAGAGTTGTGCATGCAAGAATCGCGCCAACAAGAATTGCGCTAGCGCGCATCCAATCGCAGGCATTTTGTATACGCAAACAGAAAGTGTTGACAGTCCTTGGCATCTGAGAATGATTCAGCTTCCCGGCGTGGGCTTGCCGCAATCAAAGCTGACGGGGACAAGACAGATGAATGTCAAATCTTCTTTGCCATCGTTGACAAATTGATGCATGCGATTTGGATTGATCATCAAGATGTCACCCGCATGACAAGAGTGAAGCTCGCCGTCATATTCGACGCGCGCTTGTCCTCCAGTGATGATGACCTCGTGCTCATAGTCGTGCTGGTGCCTTGGCGTATTTCCACCAGGTGCAACTGTGTAATGACGCATCGAAAAGTTGGGTGCGCCATCTTTTCGTCCGACCATCAGGCGCATCGAAACTCCCTGCGTTCCAGGAAGATCAATCGCCACTGGATCTACTTCTTCAATGCGGCGCTTCAGCATGAAGGGAAGGTTAGCGTCTATGTTCTCACCGTGGCAAAGCTCCGAATCAAAGGTTTCCCCTTGGGCGCATGGCAGACAAATTGCTGGTTGGTCTGGATCGAGACCGATGCAATTCGTCCTGGATGGATCATCGATACAGGCGATGATCCAGGTCCACTCTTGGATGCAATTCGCATTCACGGCATTACAGTTCAAGCGATCCTTTTCACCCACGCGCATCTCGATCACATCATGGGTCTTGAGAAGATTCTTGCAGTTGTTGGAGATGTGCCAAGACACGCCCATCCACTTGAACACGCGTGGTTTGGCGATCCGCAAATGAATCTTTCGGCCTTCGCCGAAGTGGATCCTGTTTCTGTGAGTGCGCCGACTCATAGTGTCAGCGAGGGAGATGAATTGTCGCTCGGTCCAACTCGTTGGAGAGTCTTGCACACGCCGGGTCATAGTCCTGGGTCTGTCAGTTTCGTTTGCGATGATGCGAAAGTTGTCATCGCTGGCGACACGCTCTTTGCAGGATCGGTTGGCAGGTCAGATTTTCCAACAAGCGATCCCGCGGCACTGGACGATTCTCTTCGGCGAAAATTGATGGCACTTCCAGACGAATATGTCGTTCATCCAGGACACGGCCCATCAACCACCATTGGGCGCGAGCGGTTGAGCAACCCCTTTTTGCAATAGCAGCCCATCGCACCACGCATCCATTCGAGTGCGCAAAACATTCAGCGGGATTGGGCCAGCACTGAGCAGATGGTCGTGAAACGCTCGCAAATCGAAGCGTTCTCCCAAACGCTTTTCGCACTCAGATCGAATGCGTCGAATTTCTAATTCGCCAATTTTGTATCCGCACGCTTGACCAGGCCATCCGATGTATCGATCAATCTCTCGCTCAATGTTCAATCTGGAAAGCGCAGTGTTGCGCTGGAGAAACGCAATCGCATCGTCGCGGCTCATGCCAAACGCGTGCATCCCTGTGTCAACAACCAGTCGACACGCGCGCCACATTTCATAAAGCAATCGTCCGAAGTCGTCGTATGGATTCTCATACAGCCCCATCGAAATGCCAAGTCGTTCTGCATAGAGCGCCCATCCTTCGACAAATGCAGTCGCATCAACATCGCGTCGAAATTCTCGCAGTCCATCGACTTCGTTGGCAATCGAAACTTGCAGATGATGTCCGGGTACCGCTTCATGCAGAGAGAGCGGAATCATTTCATACTTCGGCCGCTGATCAAGCGCATAGGTGTTGGCATAAAACCATCCCGGCAATCCGGCTTTCATGCTGCCAAATTGGTAATACGCAGTTGTCTGTGATGGTGCCATGAAGCGGGGGATTTCTCTCACCCCGTATGGAAGGCGCGGTAAGACTCCAAAGTACTCAGGCAGCTTCGCATCAATGCGCTTGCAGACATCGCGATAACCCGCAAGCAGAGATTCCGCAGATGTGTGATAGAAGCGGGGATCGCTGCGCAAAAATTCAACGAATGCGTTGAAACGATCGTCATTCGAAAGTTTCGCACGCGCTGGATCTGCCGCAAACCAATCAGTGCGTGCGATCACTTCGAGCATTTCGCCACGAATGCGCGCGACTTCATCGAGTCCGATACGGTGAATCTCCTCTGGAGTCAGGTCGGTCGTTGTGAATCGTTTTAATTCAAAAGCGTAATACTCCGTTCCCAAATATTGATCCTTCGCACTGATCGACTTGAGTCCTTTGGGGATATATGTTTCCTTCAGCCAAGTGAGCATTTCTCCAAGTGCAAGCAGCGCATCCAGCTTTGCGGTTCTCGCTTGTTCACGCAGACTTTGCTGTTGAGCTGCTGGAATCGAGTCCGGCATATGCGCCAGCGGAGTTTCAATTTCATTGAGGTTTCCACGCAGAACGGATTCGAATTGTCCGATCACCCCTTCGAGAACTGCGGCGGGTGGAACGATTCCTTCTTCAAGACCTTGCTCCATCATCGACTGTGTATCGCGCACGGCGGCGCCGAGTCGGGTCATACGCTTGACATAATTTTCCCAGTCTGCGGCTTGTCGAAATGGAACGCTTTCGCTGAATTGCGGTAGATCTTGTTGAGGTCCACCGCGTTGACCGACGGGCATCATCCATCGCTTGAAACGAAACGAATCAAAATCGTTGCGAAGATCACGATTAAGAAGGTCATAGTCAAGTTGATTTGCTGAGTTCAATTGAGCGCGGTCAATCGAAGCAATTTTTTCAATGAAATATCCGATCTCATTGTGTCGATTGAGCGCGCCACGCATTCCAGGCTCAGTGATTCGATCCGGGGATGTCGGTCGCCCGTGCGCAATTGCCGATTCGGGAAAACTGAAGTCGCGCCACTGCTGATACTCCTCGGCAAGCGCATCGAAAGCTGAATCAGGAGTGACAATTTTTGTGGACTCAATAGGCGATTGTGCACAGAGGGTGCGTCCATTCGCAATCAAAGCAATGCCGAGTACTCCTATGACCAAACGAAACGGGAAATTGATGATTTTTCTTTGTATTGACATTTGAATGAGAAGCATTGAATTGCACATTACCTCAAGAGGTCTAACTATGAGGACTTGCGTCATTTTCTTGCCCCAACCAATCGGACTTGTTTACTTCGGGTCCGCAATGTTCATTCTCTCCACCCAAGCATCGCAAGCCGACAGCACTGCCAAACTTATTGCAACACCAACATCAACAGCAATTGTGACAGTGAGGCTCGATATCGAATCTTCCTTCGGTGGCACAAATGACGTCGATGTGAAAACTGTTTCGGTGACAGGACTGGCAGAGACCCTGTGCAGTCCATCTTTGCCACCTTGGAATTTGATTGGTGTTTCAGTGCTGAACATCGCTTTGGAGAATGCAACGTACGAATTTGATTTCTTTTGCTTCCCATTTGTTGGTTGTCAGCACCTAGATGTTTCACTAGAAAATGTGCAGATCATATTGCAGGGCCCAGTCATATCTGAAGTTGCGACAGATGGAGCCGCAACTTTCTTAGAGGGAAGTTTCAAGCTGCATGCGGATTACACGCTGGCCGGATTGACTCAGGGCAAAGGATCATCTGACACCATAAGCACAAGCGAATTTGCCGGTGTCATGTCAATTTCTGGTTCGAATGTGAGCATGAAACAATGCAGGCTCTCACCGCTCCTCATCGACTTTCCTAAAGAATCATTGCCAGGCAACGTCTCATCAGTCAGGATGACGATCACATCAAATCTTTCAAATCTATTTTTCCAAGGTTCGTGGATTCCCGAGGTGAATGGTCCAGACTTGAACGGCGATGGTGTAGTGAATGGTGTGGATTTGTCGTTTGTCCTTTCAAGTTGGGGGACGCCTTCTGGTGATATCAATGGTGATCAATGCACCGATGGAGAAGATCTCACGGAGGTCCTTTCTGCATGGAAGAATGAATCGACTCCGTGAACCAACATCAATGCGACACGCAAGGAGACTGCTCTTGTGGCAGGGGCTATACTCGCCTTTCGCCAGGAGAACACAGTGAGCAGCGCAATCCCAATTCCGACAGAACAAGGATATTCCCCGCCAGCCGTGCGGCAATTCGCTGTTTTTCTTGATAACAAAGTTGGCAAGTTGCTCGAATTGCTGAAGCTTTTCGAGGACGATTCCATGGTCAATGTCGCCGCTCTCAGCGTGATGGATTCAAGCGATCACGCCGTTGTACGAATGATCTTTTCGAACGCTGATGCTGCACGCCATTTGCTGCGCAAGAATAATTACACTTTCAGCGAACTTGATCTGATCGTCGTGCAGATTGGCCAAGGTCAGTCGCTGACTAAATTGTGTCTGCATTTGCTTGGCGCAGAACTAAACATTCGATTTGTGTATCCAGTTCTTATGCGAGCCGCAAGTGAACCTTGCGTTGCATTAGCTGTTGATGACACATATCTCGCTGGACAGATTCTCCTCCGCAAGCGGTTCACACTGCTTGGCGAAGAAGATCTCAGTTGACTTCAGCGCAACTTCAGGATGGATCGCTGAAAAGTTTGGGATTCTTCCCGTCAGCGTCGTATACGTATGTGCAACCTGGTTGTTCCTCTGCGCATCCCTTGTGATGTCCATCGCACATAGGAAAGTTTTTAGAAAGTCCGCACGCGCAGACGAAAATCGCCTTCTCTTGCGGTTCAATCTTGATTGGTTTCAACGCTTCAAATTTGACGAGTCGTGCCATAAAGGGAAGTCTAGCGGATTCACGAAGCTTCGACAGTCGCCGAAGTTTTTGAAGTCTCCCAGAGGCGAACACTTTTGAGTTCTGCGGAATGCTTTTCGAGCGGCTCTTTCAACAAGTCGAAGCACACCGCGGCGATATGTTCCACTGATGGATTTGTCGCACGAAACTCGGGACAATCAATATTGAGATTCATGTGGTCGAAACGCTCGATGACCAATCGATCGACAATTTCCTCCAAATCTGCAATCCCAAACGAATGGCTCGTTGGAACAACAATCGAGACAGCAACGCGATAATTATGTCCGTGGCCATTCAGCTTGTTGCATTTCCCAAAGAAGTTTTGATTCTCGGCAGGTGTGCGAGACGGGTCATTCAAGCGGTGCGATGCAGCAAATTCAAAGGTGGCGGTCAGAGTGGTCTTGGTTGGCATGTCGCCTTTCCATAAATATTGGTGGTACGGGGAGATATTCCACGAAAGAGATTCGATCGGGCGCCCGAGTCGCGTTGCGACGCCTTTCGCCAGAGTATGCAAGAGTTGGGATGGGGTCGCAGAAGATGCGGTACTTGGCGAAAAAAGTTCTACTTTCAAGAGGGGGATGACAGAACTGCGAACGGCTGAATCAAGTTGCGCAAGGGTGGCCAGATAGCCAGTGTTTTGTTCTGGCGTCCCATGAATTGAGACTTCGAACTCATACCAAGCGCCGATGCCGCTTGCGCT
>CAJCCX010000014.1 GCA_903961015.1 uncultured bacterium | reverse complement strand
GTACATGCTGATACCACTCGATCGCAATTGGACCGAGCCCTTCGAAAATTCCGCGCAGGTCAACGTCAGTGTGCCCTTCGGTGTTCTTGGGAGCGTAAGAATATGGATCGACGCGTCCTTCGATGACATTCGACTTGGTTGCGTTTTCAGATTGCGCTGGCGCTGGCGCTGGCGCTAGTGCGGGTGCAGGTGCGGGTGCTGCGGGCGCCGCGTCCTGCGGCAGTGAATAAGAGAGTCCAGTCAGCGCGAGCGTCGAACAAATCGCCGTTGCCAGAAGACGGGACCGAAGAGGAGCGTGCATCATGAGTCCACTATAGGTTCTCTTCGCCCCTTCAAATTACGACCGTACCACCGTCACGATCTGGGAGTGAGATTCCAAGAACAGTCGCGGACTTGCGTGCGACGTCTTCATTCGAGCCGAGATCCACAAGCAACAGTTGATCTTCTCGCAAGTTCATCAACTCACGAGCGGCGTTTTCAAGGCGAACGCGATCAATCGGCTTGAGCGCACAATAAAAAACGGAATACTGCCAGGCTTCGCCATAAGCCTTCATCAATTTATGGATCTTGCGAAGTCGCTTTGGATCACAAACGTCATAACAAACTAAGTAGCACCTTCTCATGCGATTTATCTCGTCGTAAGAAAAGAGAGGCTGGGAATTTCGCCCATCATCCACGCAGCAACGAGGCGTGCGTGAAGCATCAACATTCGGCGATAGCTCAAGCGATAATCAAAAACGGAGTGCGTTACTTCCGTGTCCATTCGTCGACCATACGCACTAAAAAATCCTTTTCTCCCCGCATCGGTCAAGAGACATCCCGAAGCAGAATTGAAGAAATGACCTTCGACAAGTTCGCCCCGATTGAACGCCGACACTGCAATTGAATCTGCGATCAACGGTCGAAAAGGCTCCATCAAATCCAACGAAAGCGCAGGTCGACCAGGGCGCGTTGCATGAAGCGCGCCAATGGTTGGTTCGAGACTTGCAAGGCGACATGCAACACTGCATTCGTTGGCGAGCATTGAATATGCGAATGAGAGCGTCGCATTGATTGGATCCGGAGGCGGGCGCCGCTTGCGTCCATGCCGCTGAAATTGTGCAGCGATAGTCGAAACACTATTTTTGAACATGCCCGTGAAATGCTCGAAGTAAATTGCTGCCGCATTTCCTTCGTGCCCGCGCAGAACATCTATTGAGGTTGCCTTCTCTGCGCAGACAAGTGCATCATTCATGTCGGATGCGACTCGCGGGGGGAGCGAAACGTGGTTTCGCATCAACAGCGTTCGCTGATTCGAAATCTTCGCAACGGTTACTGCTCGAGCCAATTCCAGCGCTTTGGCCGGTTGATCCAGCACACGTACTTGTGCTATCCGAACTGCTGCGGATGTTGGGCCCAACGGATCCATCATGGCGACCAGTCGCCCCGCCGCAGAAAGAAATGCCACCGGAACCTCATGATCTGCGAAGACGCAGAGTGCCTGAGTTGACACTTGCACGGCACCGAGAATTGCAAGTGATTCCATACTCATCAATGGCATGTCCCGCACGACTTCTCCGTCACGATCCACAAACCGCACTGATTCACCGCGAACACCAACTCGCACGCCATCCTTCAGTGCAACCACTTGAATTCCATCATCTCGACCTGGCCACATTTTTCGTGGAGTAAATTCTTCTGGTTGATTCGTTGGTGCTCGACCATCCACCGTCACCGCCGTTAAGCGCTGATGATTGATTTCATCAGGTAAACATATTGGCTGAAGCGAGCATCTCGGACATCTTGGATCGTTCAACAATGGAGGCGGGCGAGGTCCATCCGCCGCGAGTTTTGCCGCCTGCAACTCCGCCATTGCATACTTTCGAAGTTCGTCATCGACGACAACCTTCAGCCGCAACTTTTCGGACGCGTAATATAAAAACCCCTCGGGAACCGTATATCCAGCTTCTTCAAGTAAGAGAACTTGTAAACCAAGTTGCACACGATCGGTTGGCCACGGGGTTGGGCCAGGAATTAGGCGAGGCTCTTCCATCATCTCATCGACAACTTCCGAAACTTGCCCATATCGCCTTGGGCGTCCTTTGCGATATTCCACTGGAATTGCCGTCATTCCATCGATTTCTGCCAAGTCGAGGGTTGCGGTCAAACCGAGCGCCTCACTCGTCAACACAAGGCTTCGAACCGAACGCGGTCGATCAGCATCTTCGTTGACATCATTCGCGCTCTCAACATTTTCATTCTTCGACTTTGAACCGCCTCGCGTTGCTTTGTTTGTTGGAGTGTCAACTGCTGCGCTCGGCCTGTCGACTCGGTGGTGCACCCCCGCCCCAATTTCGGTATCCGAACTGGGAACAAACACTCCCTCAACTGTCATGTAATAAAAGAGCCTGGGACAGTACGCATGTTCTGCAACTCCGCGCGCAGGCCACATGATTTATTCTCGATCTTCCACTTCGGCAGGTTGAGAGATTTCTTGAATTTGTACGACATCCCCAATCATCGGAATGAAACGATAGATCTTGTCCGCATACCTCTCGAAGATGGCGACGTCGTGATGACTAATCAGTAGCACTTGAAAACCGAGCGCCCGGCTTGTCTGCGCAACAATCTTGACGAGTTTCGGGACGAGTTCTGGGCGCAACCAACAATCCTGTTCATCAAGCACTAGAAATCCGCGGTGCGTCTTTGTCGGAAGAGTTGCCAGCGCAAACAATCGAAGACCAACACTCAGAATGTTTGCGACAGATCCGCCCTGACCGAGTAGAACATCTTCTCTATTCCCATTTCGATCAATCTCGAATGTCACCGTGGTTGTATCGCGCTCAAAATCTGGAATGGCGCACAATTTGATTGGTTGATCCAAGATCTCCTGGAGGGCGATCGTTATTTGTTGTTCCACCACTCCCAGCAGTTTCTTGAACAGGTTTTCGCTCAACAGTTCAAGTGCGGTCGTCACTCGATCGGCGATGCTGAGGTAAGCGTCGTTGTTCGCGATCTCTTGCTGAACCTTCAAGATCTCTCGTTGACGATCCTGCCTTCTATCAATCAGTCGATCCAACCGTCTGCGCATTGAAGCCGGCGACGCGATCTCGTTGGTCACGTTCCATCACCTTCCGTAAACATCCGCTCAACCTCTTTCAATTTCACATCGATCGAATCAAGTTGCGCTTGGTATTGGGCACGCTTCTGTTCGTTTGCAATCGTAATCCCATTCAACTGCTCTTTGAGTTTGGCGACATCGTCTGTTCCATATTTTCGAACCGCATCGGCCTTCAAATCGTCCAACTGCTTCTTTGCGCTATCGCGCTGCGTCTCCGCTTGGATTTTTCTCTTGTTCAAATCCGCATGTCTCTTCTGAAGTTGTTCAATTGTTTGTGTCGGCGATTCCATCCCTTGTGACCTCCTGTGCAAGTTTTCTGATCATGTCCGCAATCGACGCCTCAAACTGATCCAAGTTCATTGCGAGAAACTCCATCAATCCCGCCCCGCCTTCCGTCCGTCTTGCCTGCAATTGAGCAAGCCCTGCGACAAAAGACGATTTGGATTCACTCTCTACAGCGTCCACAACCGCTGGATGAAAGACATCCTCGAACAGTTCGTGAGGTACTTCGATAAAAGCTCGCTCGTATCCCTGTTCCGTGATGTCGATGCGCAACACAGATGGCGTGTGATGCATGGTCGCATCACTGCGCGATCGCCGACTGATATTTCCTGGCGTCATCCAAAGCGTTGCGCCACGCTCCACATCATCCAATCTGCGGTGAATGTGGCCATTGATCACTAAGTTCACTCCTGGAATCTCGACTGGATGAATTCGACCCTCCTCTTCGTATCCAGGAACGATGAGATCGTGATGCGAAATCCAAAAAACAAGTGGGCTTCTCGCATTTCCCAGAGAAGCACCATGAGTATCACTTTCCGACAATGCGAATTGATTAGGAATTTGTTTGCGATACGACGATCCCCCCACGATGACAGTACGTCCGTTCATCACTCCTCGCCACGGTGCGCCGTCGAGCATTCGAATTCGTCCAGACTTCACGAGCAGCGAAAGTGAATCGTCATCGCCGAGTTCCGGATTGGCGCAATCGTGGTTGCCGTATATCCCGATGCAGTTCGTATCTGCCAATAGGTCTATGAGACTTCCAAGCATCCAAGTCGGATTATCGCGCGGCCGATCAAAGAGATCGCCGAGCATCGTCGGAAGCAAGCGATGTGCGTCGGCATATCTCAGTGCCCAAGCAAATTTATCCAAGATAACTCGCGCATAATCGTCACTGCGAAAATTCGGAGTCCGTCCCGAAAGGTGTGGATCACCGATGACGAGTAGTCCCGCATACTCATCAACCATGCGAATGATCTCCCTCACCTGACCGATCTAGGTCAAGAAGTCGATCGGCGTCCATCGGTCCGCCGCACGTTGCGCAGATTGGATTCTCGGCAACCCAAGCGCGTAAATTTTCTGTGCTTTGTGCAAATTCGCTTGTGCAATGCTCCGCGGCTAGCAATGTCGTATCCAGTCGACTCTGTGATTCCTCTAACACACGAAGCGACCTTGAAAAATCTTGCGTCTCAATCCACTCGGGTGGCGCAACGAGAGAAGACATTTCGACGTGCATTGTTTCCAAGCGAAGCTGTGACTGCTCCGCGAAGGAGATTGCGACGATGTCGCGTTCGATTGACTCACAATTGACAATCTCAGGGGGCTCTTCCAGCGAAAGCATCGAATTAAATTGACGCTGCGATAAATCAACTCGCACTGCAGTCGCAGTGATATGCGATACGAGCTGCCGCCGCCCCTCAATATCGTCCAAGATTGGCGGTGCGGACAATTGGTGTACTGCGGCACATTCGTTTGCAATTTGAGCTGATTGGGTTTGGGCGAAATGCAATTCACAGAGGAGGCGCCCAATTGGTTCCGTGTCAATCATGGAAGGGGTTGCAACGAGTGCTTCGAAACTCGAAGCGCGTGACTGCCATTCATCGACTTGGCGATGCCCACACTGAACCGCAGAGATCGCGAATGCGAGTTCGCGACATTGTGTGTCAATCAGAGCAAACTCGGCGTGTTGCGCCTCGAGTTGCGACATATCGATCGCGATGCAGTCGGCTGGATCGAGGCCGGCAATTTCATCTTCCAGCAAGGTCGACCTCGCTTGCAGATCTTTCTGCTTCCGGCGTGAATCCACAATGCGCTTTCGGTGGAGTGCCTGCATCTCAATGAGACTTGCTGCATCAGATGATGCGGCAAAAAACTGAGCCGCCTGCGATGTTGGTTTATCAAGCAGAAACAGCGGTGATTTTTGCTCGCCGAAATGAATATCGAACGCTTCACCAGCCGAAACCTTGACTTTTGGCAGTCGAAGAATTTGGTGCAAAATGTCAGGAGTTCCGCTACGACCGAGTCGATCAAAGACTTCTCCATCGATGATGTACTTCGGAGAGAGTTTCGTTCGGCGCCATTCGATGGTGTGGCCATCATCGGTATCAACTGTCACGCTGCATTCTTTCTCGTTATGACGGATGACGTGATTCGAAGGACCGTTGTGGCAAAGAATTTGCAGTGCTGCAACGACAGCGCTCTTTCCGCAGTTGTTGGGACCAGTCAGTACCGTTAATCCATCAGCGAGATTGATAACCGTGTCATCATGCGACATGAAGTTGATCAATCGAATACGTCGAATCAAATTGTCACTCCTCGGAAAACCCGTGAACCCCTGATGCTGTGAACAAGTCAAAGCCAGTTATGAAATCACCGACATTTTTAGTATCGGCGATCTCAATTGAATCTCGTTGGAAAATTATTGGAGAAGCGCCGAACTATGCGTGCGCTGGAGAGTCGGCAATTGGTGGTTGGGGAGTTGGCACAATTCGTAAGGATAAGGTTTGCATTGATCATCGCCGCTTGGGCAAAGTTTGTACGGTACAAACTCTTCATTTGTGTCCATTGATCATCGCCGCGTCGGCCTCCGCGGTGCCGATCCCGACCACTGATAAATAACTTCGCCGTCAGGTGTCCATTGATCATCGCCGCGTCGGCCTCCGCGGTCACGGTCACGAATCCAAACCTCACAGGCGAAGTCACGAGTGTCCATTGATCATCGCCGCGTCGGCCTCCGCGGTAATTACTCATTGAAGCAGTCCGAGTAATGATTGAAGTGTCCATTGATCATCGCCGCGTCGGCCTCCGCGGTCACACTCATCGTAATGACCTTGCCGTTGTCAGCCGGTGTCCATTGATCATCGCCGCGTCGGCCTCCGCGGTGGATCGCGCGCAAGCGAAGCTAGTATTTGAACGGGCTGTGTCCATTGATCATCGCCGCGTCGGCCTCCGCGGTTTGTCGACGGCTTCGAAGAAATGATTAAACATGGAAGTGTCCATTGATCATCGCCGCGTCGGCCTCCGCGGTGATCGTGCTTGGTTTTCTCCTTACTGCCCAACGCCAGTGTCCATTGATCATCGCCGCGTCGGCCTCCGCGGTCCGAGTAATCATCACCAGCATCT
>CAJCCX010000013.1 GCA_903961015.1 uncultured bacterium | reverse complement strand
CTTCAGCGCGGGGTTGATTCTGACTTCAGCATTTTTCGTTCTGCAATTGAAACCTCGTGACGCGGCGCGTACCGCTGGAGCAATGACTTTGCAATCCATGTTCGCGGGGATGAGTCACATATATAAGGAGCGCACGATTTTCGCGACGCTGACGCTCGATCTCTTTGGAGTGCTCCTTGGTGGCGCAACAGCGCTCTTGCCGATTTATGCAGATGAAATTCTCGGGGGCGGGCCGGTGCTCTTGGGATGGTTGAAAGCGGCGCCTTTCATTGGAGCGTTCTTGATGTCGGTTTGGCTCGCCGCACGGCCGCGAATGCGTCACGCGGGACCAGCACTCTTGGCGTCAGTCGCGACATTCGGCGTGTGCATGGTCGTCTTTGGACTCTCGACTTGGATTTGGCTGAGCATCTTGGCGCTGTTCATTTCTGGCGCAGTCGACAATGTCAGCGTGATCATTCGTCACACACTCGTGCAGACACGAACTCCAAATCAGTTGCGCGGTCGGGTGAGCGCGGTCAATTCACTCTTCATCGAATGCAGTAATGAACTTGGTGCATTTGAAAGTGGACTTGTCGCACGACTCCTCGGGCCAGTCATCAGCGTTGTCAGTGGCGGCATTGGAACGCTTGTAGTGGTGGGTGCAGTCGCGTTCTGTTTTCCAGAAATCCGAAAACTTCGACAAATGGTTTCGGAAGAGCCTGAGCCGCCGACTGTGTAATGAAGATTTACGAAGCCTTCGACGAAGAAATTGATTTCGATTTTTCGAAATTATCTGTTGTATCGAATCGTTGAAGTTGAAGTCGATCAGACTCACTAGGAGTAGAAGAGACTTCGCCGACATCAGGGCTTCCCATAACCATTTGATGAAAAATATCTGGCGCCATAGAACAAATCCGTGATGGATCGCGTTCAATTATCGCATTCAGTAGCACGATGTTTGTGATATCGATTCCGGAGGTGCTCTCAACAACCTGAACTTGCGTACCACTTCGAACCATTGTGTAAAGTTGTTCAGTTGTTATAAAAGCGCTACGAGTGGTGTCGTAGAGTCTGCGATTGGGATACTTGCGGATGCGAACGAGTTGCTTGGACATATTGGTTTGCTCTTTGTCTTTGGGATTCCGCAAGGGACAATTTTAAAATAGAAAACAACCTTTACGGAAGGGTAGAGCGATTGGATGCAACTATCCACAAATATTTTTGTGTAGTTGCAAATATGTTTATATTGCGTTCAGAATTACAAGCGGTCCCCAAGCGTCACGCACCGTAAGCATCAATTGCTTTTTTCCCGTAAATGGTTGCTGGACCGCCATTCATCATTGTGCAGACATCGAGCGTTTCGTGAAGTTCCTGAAGAGTTGCGCCAGCAATTTTCGCAGCCTTCGTGTGGTGCACGATGCAACCCTCACAAAGGCGCGTAACGCCACACGCGACGGCGATCAATTCTTTGGTCTTTGTATCCAGCGTGTTGGCGGCGAGGCTTGCGTGATGAAGTTGCTTGAATGCAGCGGAGGTTTCTGGGGTCATTGGGGGGGTGGTCCTTTTAATAGAAACAAGGTGAATAAGAATGAGATTCGAGGCACAGTTTCAGCGGACTGGCTGTGGACCGCCGAGGATGATCGCGGATGGGATCATTGATTGCGCAACCTTTTTTGCATCTGATTGACTGATGGCGGTGACAATAATTTCGCGCGGCGTTCGCACTTGATCGCCAGGCAGTTTGTATTTCACGACCCATGTTTGATTGGATGTCATAGTGATTTTCCTCACTTGATTGAAGGCCATTGAGCATAGGCTCTGCGCGATCCGCGTTGTGGTTGTCGAAAGCCAGAGATGATTGACGAAAAGGGGAAAAATATCTATAATCAGCGACCTGACTGCGGGGTAGAGCAGCCTGGTAGCTCGTCGGGCTCATAACCCGGAGGTCGTTGGTTCAAATCCAGCCCCCGCTATTTTGAGTCTCGCCGCTTGTTCAGTCTCGCCGAAGGGCGAGACGAAAGACTTGGGCGAGACAACGGATTTAGGTCTCGCCGCTTGTTCAGTCTTGCCGAAGGGCGAGAAGAAAGACGTCGGCGAGACAACGGAATTGCAAATGCCCTGACCAAACGGTTGGGGTATTTGTGTTTTTTGTGTGCGGAATCCAAGAGTGCAGGATCCAAGCGTGCGGGATCCAAGCGTGCATGATCCAAGCGTGCGGGATATTGGCGCATACTTGCTGACGTCAAAGCGTCAACAGCAAAATCTCACCAATACAAACAATGAAATATGGAACGAGCGATGTCGCTCCTGGATAATCCTTTGCAATCCGTTGGCCAAAGAAAAGCATGGCAATGTTAAGCGCCGCAAGTTGCGCGCCATACATTGCGAATGTTTTTTCGCCATTTAAAACAATTTGCCCAGCACCCAGAAGTGCAAGAACTCCCGCCGCTACTTCAGTGATGGTGATGGTGATCAACATCGATTTCACCTGACCGCGAAAGGGCGTCTTGGAAAAATGTCCAGTCAGCCAGCCAAGGTTGTCCCCGAAATTGAAGACCTTATCCAAACCAGATTGCAAAAACAGAATTGCCAAGAACAACGCGGAGAGGAACTGTGAAAAATGAATTGGGTTGAGCAGATTTTGCATAGTGTCAATCTAGAAAAGAAGGTTTCGGATTCTGGACTCTCGCTTTTGAAAGCGAGCGCTGTCATTATGTTTACTTGGGCGAAGGATTCTCAGGTGGAGGCGACGGAATCGTAAACGATGCTCCGCCCATCATCGAACCGATGCCTCCACCGACCTTGCGCTTCTTGCTTTCAGGAAGTGGTGCGAGTTTCGCGGCAATATCTGCGCCGAGCGCCGCAGAAAGTTCTCGAAAGACTCGGCGATTCTGTTCGTCGCGCTCAAACTTGATTGCTGTCAATTCTGCGGTGCGTTCGCGCCGAGCGATGGCTGCCTTTGCCGCATCCTCAACCGCGATCACATCGGGCGTTGGCTTTGATTTCACCGCGACGATTCGATCGCGAATCAAACGCGATGCAGCACGCCAATTTGTTTGGAGTGCGATCACTTGCTGACGGACTGGATCAGTCAACACCATGGCGAGCGCGCTATCGAATCGATCTGAAAGATCCGTCGCATCCTTCAGGTCTCGCGAATACAACTGATCATCCCATGCATCCTGCAATCGCTGCGCAGCTTCGGGGGAGATGCGAGACTTCAAGCGAGGAATCGCATCATTCGCAGCTGTTTGCGCCGCTTTGTTCGCACGCTGCGCCTCTTGTTGGAGTTTCATAAATCCCTCTATATTTCCGTCAGCCATCTGAACCTGTACCTGCTGAACATCGCCAGCGTTCTGCTCGGCGAATTGCGGTACCGGCGCTGCAGCTTGCGCCTTTGATGACGCAGTGACGTATGCGTGCGTGCGCGATGCGAGGTCTGCGCAGACAGCGGCAAGTTCTGGACCAACGGCTTTCCAATCCGACGATGACAGCTTCGACGTAAACACGGACTGCACTGGGTCATGTTGCGAGCGGCTAGAAAAAATATCGCCACTGACGGACGCAGCGGCTCGTTCACTCTCGAGTTGACGCCATGCAGTCAACCATGAAACAACTGGGCGACCTGCCTCTGGCACGACCGACGGGAGAATCTCATCCAGCTTCGAAGTTTCAAGAGCGAGCAATTCAGCACGCAACGCTTCGCGATCGGCAACGCGTTGTGCGCGCACAGCTGGATCAACAAGCTTGATAGATCCATCAGGCCCCTGCTCGAACATTCCATCTGGCATCATCGAACTGCCCGTTTGAGATGCTTTGGCCGCTTCGGTAATTTCTCTTGCATCAGAAAGTAAATCATCGATCGCAGTCTCACTGACCGCCATCATCGTTTCATCAACACCAGCCGCAGCAAGCACGGGCTTGATGTCCTCGAAACGCATCAATTTTGGTAGTGGATTAGGGCGACTGAATCCACCTGCGCCACCGCCCAATTCGATCGTCACGCCTTCGCCCATTCCCATCGCATCACCTTCAATCATGAATCCACCCCCCTGCATTTCGATCCCTTCAAATTCCATCCCTTCTAAGTTGAATGCCATACCGCCGGCATCGCCTGCTTCACCAACCACCATGACTGATGAAAAGACCGCTTGAACTGCCTGTCCGCCTTGGCCTTGTTCTGCGCCAACAATTTGCACATCTTCTTGTGCATCTTGAAGACGGATTCCAGGCTTCGATGTGGCGACAGTCTTTGGATCATGCTTTGCATCACCCTTCGGATCAAGCAGCGCTGCAATTGCAGCAGCGGCGCGGTCTGTGGCTGCAGCGCCTTTGTCTGCCTTTTCAGAACCGTCATCATTCACAGCAGAACCGAACATGGCGAATTGATTGCCGTTGGTTGTGACAAGCGCAGACTCCTTTGCACTCGGCCACCATTCGGTAACCCAATTCACGCAGATTGCATCGAGTTGCGTGGCAACCTCTGAAGTGATGAGGCTTGGAGATGTTGTCCACGCTCTGCTCAGTTTGCTCGGACCATGATCCGAAGTTTGGAAAATTGAACCCGCATCGTTTTTCCATCGCGCAAGCACTTTCGCTTGCTCACGACCTGAAAGGACCGGCATCATCGAATCGATTGTGCGCAGATCCAGTTCGATCGATTTGATTCTCGCTGCGGATCTTTCTGCAAGAGCTTCTTTCATGATCGCTTCGCTGACTGTTTCTTGCGCTTGAAACCATGCTTGAATATCTGCCTGAAACTGCTTTGGATCTGGTGAATTTGGATCAGCCTGAGGCTGGGTCGGAAGCGGATGCTTTTGTTTCGCATCAAAGCGGCGCAGTGGCACATTGAGTGTTGCGTCACGCAAACGCCGCACGATTGCTTGACGCTCAACGAGATATTGATCGAGGAATGGCTTCAAACGAGCTAACTTTTCTACTGAAAGATTTGCCCCATCAACAATTTCAAAAATGTCCACTGCCTTGCGAGCAAACATATCATCGCGCAGCGTGCTGGAGAATGCCAAGTCTCGGCGAATTTCAAGCAGCATAAGAAGCTGATTGACTGCCGCGGTTTGATCC
Organism: uncultured bacterium; assembly: GCA_903961015.1. Lineage (GTDB taxonomy): Bacteria > Planctomycetota > Phycisphaerae > Phycisphaerales > SM1A02 > F1-60-MAGs104. Next base: position 2,712 of record CAJCCX010000013.1, on the reverse strand, counting down.
GGGCGTGCTGCACTGCGAATCGCATCGAGCAGAGGTCGCTCTGCATCATCGATGGCTTGCGCAGCTGCGCGACCTTTGCTCTGGCGGGTGCGCGCTTCTTCGATTGATGACGGCTGAACACCAGCCAAGCCTTGCCATTCGATAATGAGGGCGGCGACAGAAGTGGAATATCGCTGCACATACGCTGCGTAATCCGCAAGGATCTTTGCACGCTGCGCATCATCGAATCCAGCACTTGTTAATCGGGCCTCGAGATCCGCGCTGCGAAGAGGCTCGACATCAGCCGCTCGCGCGGTGGGTGTAAAGAAATAGGTTGCGAGCAGTGCACACATCATTGCAAGGCACCAAAGGCGGGTGATTGATTTCATGGGAGAGCTCCTTCAATTGAATTCGGCCAACAACAAATATGCATGTTTGAAAACGGTTCAATTCGTTTGAAGATACCTGCAGACCAACGACATTACCAAATCGTTCGGTGATTCCAAGACGTTCACCCAAACGAAGATATCAACGTCATGGTGATGCCGATGGTGCAACCGAACCGTGCTGTTCCCCACGGATTGCCGCCAAAATGTCTGCGAGAATGCGAGGATCCTTGTTTGCTCCGACATGCGCAAATTCCAACGCGGAAGTGTCGACCCAGCGCAGTTCAAATCCCACTGGTGCACTGCGGTCCATGCCGACGATCGAATCACCAGCCCGCCCGTAACAAATCATTTCGTACTTTGCCACTTCGAGTGCGCGATCAAGACAGGCGATGAATTTCGAATTTTGCCGCATATCCATCGTGAATTCGCTCGACGGTCCACTCTCCGCCATCAATGCACCTTGATGAGGCGAACAAATCGTGAAGAGTGTGTGAATGCGAATAGCAGGATCACTCGAGTTTGAATGCATGCCGCAAGACTCAAGCTGCGCCAAATCCATCGCAGAAAAGCGCGCAACGAGTCCGCCCATTGAATTCGCAATCACGTCGATCTCGCGATCCTTCCACTGCGCGACTGCATGAAGCACTCGCTGCCGGCACTGTGCAAAGGAAATGCAATCGCCAAACGAGATTGCGATGATTTCAGTCTCGGGCGATGTTCCTGCACGGATCGCTTTCTCAATCGCCCTCGCCGCGAAACCTGGATCCATATAACCCCCAAGAATCAAGATTGATCGAATCGGGGTGATCGGCACATCGGACATCGACTTCAGCGCCACCGCAGCCTGATCACGGGTCAATAGTTTGGGGTTCGTTGGCCCGCTCGCACAGCCCACCACGAGGATCATCACCGAACACACGATGCTGTGGACAACTGCGGTTTCTGCTCGCCACCTCATATTTTTATTCTATCCTTCTCTTTGTGCTCGAAGAAAAACAACAGGCGCGAATCACCGAACCTCCCGAGCAATTTATGTTGGGAGGTTCGCGCCCTCGACTTGAAGAACTTTTTCGTGTCTTTCGAATCGCATCGGAGTTTTTGCATGGCTTTCGAAAGTTGCACTTTACGGGTCCATGCGTAACCGTTTTCGGCAGCGCGCGATTTGATGAAGAGAACAAGTGGTATCAACTCGCGCGCGCAGTAGGCGCAGAACTTGGTCGACGAGGATTCACGGTGATGACGGGCGGCGGGCCTGGGATTATGGAAGCAGCCAACCGCGGAGCCCGCGACGTCCATGCGCCATCCATCGGATGCAACATTATTCTTCCACACGAGCAAGTCGAGAATCCCTACTGCGATCGGCAGATTCATTTTCAATATTTTTTCATTCGCAAAGTAATGCTGGTGAAATACTCGTATGGCTTCGTGGTCATGCCTGGAGGATTTGGAACGATGGATGAGCTGTTCGAAGCGCTCACGCTCGTACAAACGAAGACGATTGACGACTTCCCAATCGTCTTGATGGGACGCGACTACTGGGACGAACTCTTCGACTTTATTGATCGCAGACTTTTGCGCGAAGGAACGATCTCTGCCGCAGATCGTTCGCTGTACAGAATCACCGACGACCCCATCAAAGCGGCGGACTACATCAGCGAAACTGCGCGCCGAAGATTCGGACTGAAGTATGGCGAAAAAGTTCGTCGTCGATGGTGGTTGTTCGAATAAGCGGATCGTCGTCGCACCGTCACGAGAGTGAAGACGATTTCTTCTTGAGCATCACGATCACGCCAGCAATAAAAGTTGTCGCGCAAATACATAGGTACACGACCAACCAAGGAGCGCCTCCCCAGTTGGCAGTCGTCGGCGCATAGCTGGCAATATTTGCTGTGATTCCCCAATGCCCGATGAAATAGACAAGTGGAATAACACCCAGCATGGCAAGCGCAATCGGCCGCGCATAGAAGCCAATCAAGATCAGCACGACGCCTGTTTCGAGGTTCGAGATGCCAAAGGCACCAAGCAAACGAAGTTGATCGCTTGCCGTGCTCGTCGAGAGATCGAGTACGGCAATGTTTTTTGCGGAATAATTCAACACAATCGTGTGCATGAATCCTCGCAGCAAGTCATAAGAGCCCAAGATGATTGTGACAACAGAAACAAATACCGGAATCGATTTTTCTGTTTTCATTGAAAACATATTGTCACTCGCCCGCTCTGGTGATGCAAGTCAGCCGCCACCCGACTTGGACTCGAGAACTTCGTGCAAAAAAACTGTCCAACTTGTCGCATTTGGCGTGAGGAATTCCTGTGGGGCGGACAAAAATTTCGGGGCCTGCTTGCG
>CAJCCX010000012.1 GCA_903961015.1 uncultured bacterium | reverse complement strand
CCCAATCCTGGAACGCCTTCGAGCAGAGCGTGGCCATTGGCGAAAAGTGCAACGAGCACGCCATCAACAACATCCTTATGCCCGACGACGGCTTTCTGAATTTCGGTGCGTACACGGGCAAAATCTTTTTGAAATCGCGCGGCGTGTTGTTCGATGGTTGCGCTTGGAGTGTCGCTCATCCAAATATCGTATCGCCATCTTTCGACACCAATACAATTTGGTATTCTGTCGCGCACTGCCGAAGGATCGGCAGTGCGTTTCAAGTTGGAGGAATGCCGTGCAATTCGGCAGCGATCGCGTCACCGTGAACGACGAGTGGAAAAACCACTTTGCGTAAGTCGGGTCGACCAACTTGCTCTGCTCGTCCCTCGGTTCCCTCCCTTTGGAGCCTGCGCGAAACAGGCCTTCCGCATTTCAAGGAATTTTATGTCCATCTCTTCGCTCTTCGTAAGCGCTCGCGCGCTTGTTGTGTCTGTTGCATTCACATTCTTCGCTTCGTCGCAAGCGTACGCAGCAATCATTGCTGATTTCGATATCGGGATCGGCGCAAATCTTGCGTCGATTCAGATTGATCAAGAAGATGGCGATGGCTATCTATTCAATGTTCGATGGGACAGTGCGAATTACACAAGTTGGGATGCTCTTGTCGACATCGATGCCGCTCTGCCAACATTGTCGATGTCATATGACACCTATTCGTGGGGAATCTTTTTGACAGGTATCACCATCGACGGCGATACGAATTATGGCCAAGGTGATCTCTGGCCAATCGAAAACTATTGGCATCTCTGGTTGCAAGACACTGGAAGTTGGGATCAAGCAGCGTTCGGCGCATCTGATCGCGTTCTCTTCAACGGCGCATCAGATGCGTGGGTCTTTGGATCATCGATTGTTCCGCAGAGCGTTCCAGCTCCAGGAGCAATCGCAATCACGCTTTTTTCAATTGCAGTTTGTCCAAGACGCCGTCGATCAAACCATACGAAAGCATCTCTGGCGCACTGAGCCATTTATTGCGTTCGCAATCTTCAGCGATGCGTTCTTTGGTTTGTCCTGATTCGGTCGCATAGATCTGATAGATCTGATCGCGCAGTCGAAGAATGTGTCGGGCCTCGATTTCAAGATCGGTGGCCTGACCTTCTAAGACTCCGCCGAGCAGCGGTTGATGCATCAGGTTTTCAGCATTTGGAAGGGCAAATCGTCGTCCTTTTGTACCGCAGCATGCGATCACACTGCCCATACTTGCAGCTTGTCCGATGATGTATGTCGCGACTGGACATGGAACGAATCGCATCGTGTCGACGATGCCAAGTCCCGCGGTCACGCTGCCGCCAGGACTGTTTACATAGAGCGAAATCTCGCCTTTGGGATTGTCATTTGCCAAGAACAAGAGTTGAGCGACGATCAAGTTCGCCATTCCGTCAGAGACTTGTCCGCCAACAAAGACAACGCGATCATTGAGAAGTCGCGAATAGATGTCGTATGCGCGTTCGCCTCGGCCGGTTTTTTCAATCACGATTGGGATGATGCTCATAATTCAATCCTTAGAAAGAGATGGAGATGGAAGTCGATTCACGATCCGATCGATGAGGCCATAAGCCAACATTTCGGAAGCATTCAGCCAGAGATCACGATCGCAGTCTCGCCCGATTTGTTCGGTGGACTTTCCCGTGGCATCTGCATACAGCACATTGCATTGTTCTTCGAGTCGCAACATTCGACGCGCTTCAATTTCAAGATCTGTCGCTTGACCTTCGATCGCATCGAAGTATCGACCTTGATGCATCAAGTTCCATGCGTGTGGCATGGCAAATCGCTGCCCCTTTGTTCCGCAGCATGCGATGACGCTCATCATGCTTGGCGCAGAGCCAACGATATATGTCGCAACGGGGTATGGCATCATGCGCATTGTGTCGATGATCGCAAGCCCGTCGTTCACGCTGCCGCCTTGTCCATTGATATAGATGCTCACTGGCGCATCAGGCTTGTCGTTCGCTAGAAAGAGCAATTGCGCAACGATCGAATTTGCCATTTCGGATTCAACCTCGCCCGAACAAAGCACAATGCGATCCGCAAGCAAACGAGAAACGATGTCGAATTCGCGCTCGGAATATCCCGAAGCGTCGATGACATACGGAACCAATAACGGTTCGTCTTCCATTGTCAACAAAGTTGTTTGCTCAGCGTCCACGATGGGCGATTATTTCTTGCTCTTGTCAGGAAACGAAGCCACTTCGTCGACGAGTCCATACGCCTTCGCTTCTTGCGCGTCGAAATATTTGTCTCGCTCGCCGTCCTTTGCGACTTGTTCGTATGGCTGCTTGCAATGTCGAGCGATGATCTCGTTCAACAAGCGCTTCGCTTTGATGATTTGATCCGCTTGAATTTGAATGTCGGTGGTTTGTCCAGTGACACCGCCGTAAGGTTGATGGATCATCACCTTTGCGTGCGGAAGAATCGTGCGCTTGCCTGCTTGTCCGCAGCACAACAAAACTGCACCGCCTGAATATGCGCGGCCAATACAAGTCGTCGCAACTTCGCTGCTGATGAATTGCATCGTGTCATAAATTGCAAGCGTGTCATCAACAGAACCGCCTGGGCTGTTGATATAAAAATTGATGTCTTGCCCTTTCTTCTGATTTTCCAGATAGAGCATTTGCATCAGCACGCGCGCACCGGATGCGTGATTGATTTCGCCAACTAAGAAGACCACGCGATTTTCTAAGAGCAATTCGTCGATGGTCATTTCGCGTGTGCGCTGATAGCTGGTGGAAATGCGCGGGTCGATGGGCAATCCCGCGGCGGAGAGGGTTTCACGGGAAGCGGTGCGTTCGCCAAGAGCGCCCAAGCCGTACGGATCAGATGGAATCTG
>CAJCCX010000011.1 GCA_903961015.1 uncultured bacterium | reverse complement strand
GTACCAACCCGCACCGAGCGCGCCAAGAAAGCTTCCAACCAACACGGCGCTTGTAACCACTTCTTGACCTTGGTCGGTCAGCGAAAAGTTTTTTCCAAGAAACAAGAGCGCTCCACTGATCACACCAACGTCATAACCAAACAGCAATCCGCCGCATGCAGTCATGATTGCGATCAACATGACATATGTGTTTTTGCTCATACGCAATCTTATATAAAAGACTTGACAACGCAGCGCATTTTAGAATTGCATCTTCAGCCGCAGACCGAGCGCCACCACAGGACTTCCATCGCCGCTCGCTGGATCGAATGACACCTGTAAGTCGGGAGAAAGCTGCAAACTATTAGTGAGTTGTAATCGATAAAAAGTCTCGAGAACGGAAGCGCTTTGCGGATCACTGCCTGGGATTTCATTGCCGTAATTATTATTCGGCTTCGTCCATGCGAAGGCGATTCCAAAGTCATCATCGGGACGACCGAACGGACGGACAATTGAAACTCCGACGCTCAACTCTTGCTGCGCGACAACGCCGGTGCTCTCTCCCAATCCATATTCTGCAAATACGCCAAGCCAATCGCCAATTTGTTGCTGCCCAAGAAATCCAATCATCGAATTGGTCTGTTTGATTCCAGTCACATCACCATATCCAGAATAGGACTGGTTTCCGGCATTGGTCGTTCCAAAAGTCACGTTGTATCGCGAGAAAGTCCCCAGCCAATTTGGGGTCCATCCAACTTCTACGCCAGCCCAATACAAACCTGCATTAATATTTTGGAAAGAATTGCCTGGATAATCGGCGAGATCAAATATTGCTGCGTTGACATAGATGTCATCACACGGAATCATTTGCGCGACAAAGCCAGGAGAATATGTGCCTTGCGCTGGCTGGAAAACGCTATTTCCGTCGAATGAGCCGTTGAGAAATTGGCGCGATTCATCGTTGGCATAGAAGTTCAACATAAAAAATTGATTGGGATGCATTTTGCCGACACTCAAAACAACTCTGTCGTCAAGAAGTCCTTGTTGAAAACTGACAATATTCAGCGTGCTATTGTTCTCATTTTGTAGAGAGTCCATAAAGAAGTAAGAACCAGATGCGCCTCCTGGCGTCCAATTCGAAGGTTGGCCAATGACATTGTGCTGACGGAAAAGAATTTGCACTGCGCTGGTTCCCAGCCCTGGAGTTTTGGCAAGCACGGTGAGAAAATTGACATCAAGTCGACCCACGCCAGCCAAATTGCCCTCCCCTGGCAATGTGCGCGAGAGACTTTGCAACACAAGTGTGTAATAAATGTTGGACATAGTGCTGCACTGTTCATAGAGCAGGTGCTCCAATGCTCGGATCGGTCGTAAGGGGACCTCGAGTGGACCTTGAAAAATTGGATCGAGTGGCGTGAAACCAAACGGATTGTCCACCATACTAAAATCAATCTGTGTTTCCATCGGACGCGGATCAAAGAGCGGCAAGAAAGTTTTTGGACTTAACAAGTCAGCGCCAAATTCCGCACGACGAATGCCATTCATGATGTCCCAAGGTTCATAGAAAACAGGTGGTTTGAGGCCAGTATGGTCGGGCAAGGTGTATTCCTCGACGACCCGCGATCGTTGGAAAGCTGGGCCAACTTGCGACTGCGCCAGAGCATTTGAACCGATGATTGTGCTGGCAGAAAATGCAATCCAAACGAAGTGTTCGATTTGCATTTTGAACATTATGAAAAGAATACCAAGTTTAAAAACAAAGTATGAGCGAAGAACGATGAATCATTACACTTAAACCGTGACAATCGCATTACGGTTGATACTCGTGTTGAGTTTGCTTGGCCAACTTGTTCGGACGGTTTCTGCGAGCGCTGATGTTGTCATCGCTCCCCCGCCCGATCTTGTTGCACGACTTTCGCTCTCGCCGTTTTATACGAAATGCGTGTTGGTAGAAGGTCTTCCCGTCGTCGGCTCTGCGAAGGTTTCGGATTATGGATTACTTGAAGCGGCATATCTGATTCGAAAAGAGATTGGACATCGCCCAGAAATTCTGCGTGCAATGGCAAAGAACGGGGTGCGATTTGCTGTGATGGCGCCGACCGAGATGACCACCGACATCCCCGAACACAGTGATCTCACTCCGCGCAACTTCTGGAATCGTCGAGCGCGCGGACTTGGCGCAACGACTGCGCGGCCCGCAGTCAGTTGTGGCGAAGAAAATCTTCTCTGTTTGCGCGGTGATCCATATTCCACAGAGAACATTCTGCTCCACGAATTTGCGCATGCGGTTCACGAAATGGGACTCCACACAGTTGATCCAACATTCGATGCGCGATTGCAGCAGGCCTATGACTCTGCGAAGGCGGAGGGTTTTTGGAAAGGCACTTATGCGATGGAAAATCGAATGGAATACTGGGCCGAAGGTGCGCAGTCGTGGTTCGATACCAACCGTAGCAATGACCGCGAGCACGGGCCGATTGATACGAGAGAAAAACTCAAGGCATATGACCCACGCTTTGCTGCGTTGTTGACTGAAATTTTTGGCGATGGTTCGTGGCGATACGTGCGGCCAAATCAACGCGCGGAATTGAAAGCAGATGGTCTTGCGCATCTTGCGGGTTTTGATCCCAACATCTTTGCTCCATTTGTATGGATAGAAAACAAGCGAGGCGATCCACCGCAAGAAGTCGTGCTTGCGTGGATTGATGCGAACAAATTACCCCGTGCATCACCGCCCGCCGCGAGTGCCCCGACCACAATTGAATTCGTTAATCAGCGCAGCGAAGTCGTGGAGGTTAAATGGATCGACTCGAGTGGCACGCCAAAGTTTTATTGCAACTTACGACCTGGTATGACACATCTACAAAACACTTTTGCAGGTCATGTTTGGGTGATTTCGCATGCTGGCAAAACGCTCGGCGCTGTGATTGCGACGACAACCGACAGCCGCGCTGAAATCAAATAGCTCTCGTAGCGCGATACATCGCAAGAACTTCCCCAAGGTGATCGACGAGTGCATCTGGTTGCGGATCCAAGTCTTCAAGTGGCTCTCCGTGGTTGTAACCCCCGCGCACAATGATCGATGGCATTCCTGCGCTTTTCGCGGTCAATACATCCGTGTGCGAATCTCCGACGAACCACGCGGGTGATGACTGGTCCAACCCAGCACGCAGAAAACTTTCGCGCACAACTGCGGGATCGGGCTTGCGCACAGCAAGTGTGTCACCGCCGATGGTCGATGCGATGATTGAAGATAGCTTGAAATGATCGAGAATCTGCCGCGTGGGGTTCTCTGGCTTGTTGGTGACGACAGACAAGATCACGCCTTCGGCTGCAAGAGATCCGAGGGTTTCACGAGCATGCGGCATGAGCGTCGTGCGAGCGACACAACTGCGTGAATAGATCGCCTTGAAGATCTCCATCGCAGCATCGATCTGTTCATCAGGGGCGCCGCCCGCAATGTTTCGCATGATTGCACGATCAACAAGTAGACGCACTCCATTTCCAACAAAGTGGCGAATGTCCACGTCTGGGCAAGATGGCAATCCGATTTGAGCAAGCATTTCATTCGCTGCATCTGCGATATCCCCTACCGAATCGACGAGCGTTCCATCGAGATCGAAGAGGATGGCGAGTGGTCGTTGAAGTTTCATTGTTTTTTTTAGTCAAAATATTGCAAATGGGAACCTAAAGGATACGACGCACAACTCAAAGAATTCCGTGATGTACAATTCTTTTATTAATGTTGCTTTCGCTCATAACTTGCGCATTCATTCAGTCGGAGCTTTCTCCTAACAATCCAACAAGCGCTCCCCAAGTTTCGCAAGAGCCATCAGCGCCGAGCGCGGAGTCCATTTCCGCGGAATCGCAATATGGAGTCCTCGGCAATTTCTTTGGAGTCCGCGATTTGATGGGCGAGAAAGGAATCACTTTCAATGGAAGTCTGACTCTTGATTTCTCACAAAACACAATGGGCGGTCTTCGCACCGGATTTTGGGGACAAGCGTTTCTTGATTTGGCGTTCGAGGTTGATTCGAAAAAGTTTGCGCAGATCGATGGAGGAACTTTTCATCTTGAAATGCAGGGATACAACAGGCTGACTCATCAGGATTATCCCATTGGAGACTTCGTGTTCTATGACGGCAACTATCCCGGTGGCGAGAACTCGGAAGTCATCATTTCCTCGCTCTATTGGCGTCAAAAACTGTTCGGAGATCTCGTCGAAGTCCAATTCGGAAAATCAGATGCTGCTTCGAACTTTGCTTTTATAAACGGCGCTTCAGAATTTATGAGCAACTATGGCGGATATGTTTCTGGCATCGCGCAATACATTGCAAATTGGGGTGATCCTGCAACGGCACTGGAGATTGCGTTGAAGCCGACAGAACAGATCACTTGGCAAGCTGCTTGGTATGACGGATCGACGAATTCCTGGAACGCAGATTCTGGCGAGAACGGACCAGATACTGGAGGACGCGGTCCATCGACATTCTTCGACAACACCGAGTCAGCAATGCTCATGAGCGAACTGCAATTTGAGTGGTCGCTTGGCAAGGGTTACGACGGATTGATTAAAGGTGGCAGCTGGGTGCATCTCGGTGACACTGGGCTCAATGGCCCTCTCGATACCACAACAGGAGATCTTGTCACAACAGTCATTCAAAACGCGTATGGTTTTTATGGCACTGCTCTCCAAACAGTTTGGGCCGCTGAAGGATCGGTCGATTCAGGACCAAAGGCAAATCTCTTCGGTGCACTTTCATGGAGCGACCCAAGTCGAAATCCAGTTGAATGGGGCTTCAACGGTGGCATGACATTCGTAGGACTTGTTCCAGGTCGACAAGATGATTCGTTTGGCTTGATGGGTTCTTGGACACTTTTCACAGATTCTGCTGGAATCACAGCACTTGGAACCCAATATGGACTCGCATCATCGCCGGGCGGAAGCGAAAAAAATATAGAGGCTTTTTATATATTTCAGATCACGCCGTCGTTCTCGATTCAACCGGACGTGCAGTGGATTGGCACACCGAGTGGGGCGCTCGATGATGCGCTCGTCGCCTCCCTGCGATTCCAAATCAACTTCTGAAAATTGTCAGTCGATCGACTTGCCGTTCCAAACAACAAACGCTTCGATCGCTTCATATTCAGCGAGACCGAGCGCGTCGTACTTTGCAGCCGTTGCTTTATTACGCGCTTCGGACCGCTGCCAAAATTCGCGGTCATCGGCACCTGGAAATAGCGGACGATCCTTCTGCGACTGATGACGAAAAATCGCACGCCGCTTGCGCGCAACTTCATCTGGTGAAAGCGGCACGGCCATATCGATCGCTTCAATTCCCCACTCCTGCCACGCGCCCCTATAAAGAAGCGTTTCGATCGGCGCCTGCTTGCACCACAAATCACCTCGCACAACATCGAGTGCTGCGAAAACAGCAGCAAGACAGCAACGATGCGTTCCGTGAGGATCGGAAAGATCGCCAGCGGCATAGACCTGATGTGGCTGAATTGCTCGCAAGGACTTCACAACGATGTCGACGTCGGCATCAGTGATCGGCTTCTTGCGAACACGGCCTGTTTCATAGAAAGGCAAATCAAGAAAGTGCAGTCGCTCTTCACCAACTCCGCACACGCGAGCCGCCGACTTCGCCTCTTCCCTTCGAATGATCGATTTCAAACGCTGAATCTCGGGCGCATCTGGATCACTCGGCTTTGTCGCAGTAAGAACTTCAATCATTTTCCGCGCGGAGTGGTCAATGTTCGTCGCATCGAATGATTTGGAATAGTCGCGAACAAAGTCGAGAAATCTGCGCGCTTCTTCGTCCGATACAGCGATGCTTCCAGAAGTTTGATATGCAACATGCACTTCGTGTCCTTGATCGCTCAAGCGAATCAGTGTGCCTCCCATCGAAATGACGTCGTCATCTGGATGCGGGCTGAAGATCAACACGCGCTTGGGAAAAATTTCGTCGCGTGGTCGATCGATATCTCCCGCCTGTTTGCGATCACGCGGCTTTCCACCCGGCCAACCAGTGATCGTTTCCTGCAAATCTCGAAAGACGATGAGGTTGATGTCATGGGCACTCCCGTTGCGCGCGACAAGATCTTGCAGATGATTTTCGTTGTAATCCTCGGCCGTCAATTTCAGAATTGCTTTCTTGGTGTGACCGCTCAACCAAACGACTGCTTGTCGAATCATGGTTGGAGTCCAATCAACAGACCGAGAAACCCAAGGTGTGCGCTCGCGTTCGAGATGCGCAGCTGCAGGACGATCCAAATGCACTTCAACGCTTGGATGTGCCTGCAAAAAGGTTGCGGGAATCTGTTCTGAAATCGGCCCTTCTACCAACTGCGCAACGATGGGAGCTTTCGCTTCGCCCAGCGCCATCAAGATGATCTGCTTGGATTCGAGAATCGTTCCAATCCCCATCGTCAACGCGCGGATTGGCACTTGCTCTTCACCAAAAAAATCGCTGGCAGAATCGTTGCGTGTCACTCGATCAAGCACGATGAGGCGAGTTCGACTTGCGCGCGGCGATCCTGGCTCATTAAATCCAATGTGGCCCGTACGACCCACTCCAAGAATTTGCAAATCAATTCCGCCTGCCGCACGAATTTTCGCTTCATACGCCAAGCACGATGCAGCAGCGCCATCTGCGCTCACCATGCCGTCGGGAACATGCGTGCAAGAAAGATCAATATCGACATGATCGAATAGTTGCTCACGCATGAACAGGTGATAACTCTGCGGTCCACTTGGATTCATTGGCCAATATTCATCGAGATTGAATGTCGTGACATTCTTGAACGAGAGCCCCTCATCTTGATGCATGCGAATGAGTTCGTCATAAATCCCAATCGGCGTGCTGCCAGTCGCCAAACCAAGAACACAGCGACGGTTTTCTTTCTGCCGCTGTCGAATCAGATCCGCAATTCGAATTGCAATTGCATGCGCCATGTCGCCTGGGCGCGACCAGACCGAGATGGGAAGGCGTTCGCACATTCCTGAATCTGAAGGTCCTGAAAATGGTTTTGGAGATTGATGCGTTGGTGCAATTGTGGGCATTTGAGTGGGAGATTATCAGCAAGTCGATCGCAATTCCCGCAGTGAATGCAATTCAAACTCTGTTCAATCAACCCACGGAATAGGAGAAAGCTCGACACCAGCATTGCGCTGTGAAAATTGCTTCAACGCCCATTCGTCTGTGAAAAGAATGATCTGCTGATCATCTCTATCTGTTCCGACCGTCGCATCAGAAAGCAAATCAGGCGTCCAATCATTCGGCGCATCCGGCTTTCGCCACCAACGCACGATTTTCCAACGCGATGGCTCGAGTCTCGACTCGGCGCCATACTCCGCCTTCAATCGATACTGCACAACTTCGAATTGCAGCGGACCAACCGCTGTCAGCAGTGGACGCTGAAACTGACCCGTTCCAACCATCAGCATCTGCACGACACCCTCTTGCAACAGTTGTTCGATCCCAAGCTGAAACTTTTTCGCGTTGCCTGGTTGCGGATTGTTGAGATATGTAAAACACTCGGGGGCAAATCTTGGAATCTCGTTGAAGACAATCGTTCGATCTTCCGTCAGCGTGTCGCCGATGCGCAGCGCATCTTGTCCCACGATTCCAACGACATCGCCTGCGCGCCCTTCTTCGACTGTTTCTCGCTGTTGACCGAAAAGTTTCTGCGCATTGGAGAGTCGAATGCGACGCCCACTTTGTGCATGAATGACGGTCATTTCTCGGGTAAAAGCACCAGAAACAACGCGGACAAATGCGATGCGATCGCGATGGCGCGGATCCATATTCGCCTGAATCTTGAAAACGAATCCGCTGAATGGCGCATCGTTCGGTTGGATGATGCGATCACCTGCTGGACGTGGCCCAGGACCGACCGAGTGCGCAAGAAATCCGTCAAGCAATAATTGAACGCCGAAATTGTTTGAAGCGCTACCAAAATAGACTGGCGTCACGGCGCC
>CAJCCX010000010.1 GCA_903961015.1 uncultured bacterium | reverse complement strand
CCGAGGTGGTGGAGTTCGAGGAAATTGACCCGCAGATAGGGCAAAAGTCGCCAATGCGCCACAAAGCCGCCAGGCATTTGCATTTTGAGCACAGCGCGGTTTCGGTGAACCGATGGAAATACTGTTTTACAGTGGATTTGTAGGGTGCTCCCCCGCGACACTCGAAAAGCGAATTCCTATCAATCAGAGTGGACATCAAGCACGATCGATACTCGATTCGGTTCAGTGATCGACGGCAAGACACTCGGTGGAATTCCTATTGGACTTCCTTCCTTCTCGGTTCCATGGTCGGGTGAGATGGCGCACTTGATGACGGTCGATCTGAGCGCGGTCGTTCGTGCCGCAATCGCGATCGCTCTGCTTGGTGCGATTGAGAGTTTGCTCAGCGCAGTTATCGCAGATTCGATGACCAACCGTCGTCATCATGCCGATGGAGAACTCGTCGGGCAGGGGCTTGCCAATATCGTTGCTCCATGGTTTGGTGGATTCGCTGCAACTGGGGCACTTGCTCGCACTGCTGCGAATGTTCGTGCGGGAGCAACAAGTCCAATTGCAGCGATGATTCATGCAGTATTTATTGCATTGGCGTTGCTGTTCCTCGGCCCTCTTCTTGGATGGCTTCCGATGGCAAGCCTCGCGGCGCTCTTGCTCGTGATTGCCAAGAACATGACGGATTTTCGCCATGCAGCATTTGTCATTCGAACTGCGCCGCGCGGTGACAGTTTCGTTCTCGTCATATGCCTCGCACTGACCGTTGGAATGGACATGGTGGTCGCCGTCTCGGTTGGTGTTGTCTTGGCAGCGCTGATCTTCATGCGGCGGATGGCGGAACTTTCGGGCATCGATCTTGGCGATACCGAAGGCGCTCAGGAAGTTGTTGCGCCCCCAGATGTTCTCTATTACCGCATTCGCGGGCCGCTCTTCTTCGGCGCAGCGCAAAGAGCAATGCAGGAAGTTCGCACATCGGGAGTCGCACGCTGCGCAGTTCTCGATCTTTCGCAAGTACCCATGATTGATGCGACGGGCGTCGTGAATTTAGAAAGCGCCGTTGATCGTCTCTGGCGCGCAGGAATACCTGTGATTATTGCGGGTGCCAATCCAACTGTGCATGCTGCGATCAAGCGTGCGCGTTTTCCGTGGGCCGAAGAAGGCGCAACATTCGCTGCCAGCGCCGACGAGGTTTTCAAACGCGTCGTCAGTAGTAAGTAATCGCTTGGGACCACGATTCGCCCTGTGGCGCACCAACTGCGCATCTACGGTCGAATCATGCGCTGGCACAAGTCAATTCGGGCAAGGTCCCCAGCCGCCGAGGATGATGCTCAAGTCGAGTCCGTCGGTCACTCCGTTTCCGTCGAGATCACCTGCGGGGCCACCCCAACCTGCAAGGACCGAAGCGAGATCATTCGCATTCACTTGTCCATCTCCAGAAATGTCGGCGGGGCAGGGCACCGAGTTCGCGACCGCGCGAATTGCCAGATCATCGAAATACCCAAATGCATTCAGCGTTCCAGGTGCAGCATCGGTCGTTGAAAAGAGATTTGATGCGTACACGCTTCCAAAGAGCGTCGTCTGGTGCGTCGCAGCGGATGCGCCGTTGACACGTAGTTCGCCGCGACCGGTCACGACATTCCATCGATACGAAAATTCGTTCCACGCATTCAAAGCAACGGTGACACCCGTCGCAGTTCGATTTGCGATCGCATATCCACCGTTCAAAAACGAAATGGCTCCACTCTGTGCGCTGACAACAAATCCGCCACTGGTTTCGAAAGAACTCTTAGAGATCATGACTCCAAATGTTGATGTCACGGCTTGTCCGCTGGGGATAAACAATTTGACAGTTGTTTCAAGAACATCATTGCCGCCAGCGCTCGCAGTTGCCCACTTGCCGCTGTTGGCAAGATCAAGCCATGCTTTGGTTCGGCCGGCGTTAAATTTTTCAGTGCATATGCGGGTCATCAATCCGCTGCCGCCAATTGGTGTCACGCCAGAGTCGACGCCTGGACCAATCAGATTTGCCGCGATCTGCGGAGTGTTCATCGAGCCACTGACCGCCCACGATCCGCCAACTCCGACCCACGCCAATTGCCCCGAGAGCGCACCCTGTCCGTAATTATTGAAGTCGGTCGAATAGATATCTGTTGCAGTTGCACAACACGCTGCGTAAAGAACCAAGACGAATGCGAGAACCAGTTTCATCCAACCAAGTGTGCTTCTTTTATTGAACTTGTCAAATTAAAATTGAAGCGCTGTCGATCGTGCAGTTCTTTTGCGGCCAAATCGCATCGTCACCCATCGCAAGCGGTAATCGTCACGACTAGCATCGGCGACGAATGAATGCGCGTCGCTCTTGGATCACTGCGATAATCCTGTTTGTTGCACTCAGTGTCGTCGGGCTTGGTGTCCGACCACTCGTCGTGCCAGATGAGCCTCGCTACGGCGTCATTCCCGCGGAAATGATTGAAACAGGCAATTGGCTTGCACTTCGAATGGCGGGCTTCGTCTATTACGAAAAGCCACCGCTTGGATATTGGTTTACCGCGACAAGTATTTCCGCCTTTGGACATAACGCTTTCGCAATTCGACTGCCGAGTGCGATCGCAACTCTCGTCGCAGCTCTCACTGTCGCATGGTTAGCAGTTCGCATCACAGGTCGCCGCGACGACGGTCCGCTTGCGTTCATGGTGCAGACGACGACCCTTGCGCCGCTCGTCATTGGATCCGTCGCACTTCTGGATCCACCATTTACCGCACTTGTATCACTGTCGATGGGTGCGCTCTATTGTGGCTGCACAACTCTTGGGCGCGTCCGTGCAGGTTGGCTTGCACTCGCTGGTTTTGCCGCTGGATTCGCATTCCTCACGAAGGGGCTCTTGGCGTTTGCGATCCCTGGCATCTCAGTAATTGCCTTCTTAGTATGGGAGCGTCGATGGAAGGACGTGTTCGTGATGCCATGGATTCCACTCGGCGCAGCGGCGATCACGATCGCGCCATTCGCATGGATGATTCATCGCGCCGAACCTGGCTTCTGGAATTACTTCATCGTGGTTGAACATTTTCGGCGTATCGCGCATCCAGATTCCAATCAGCATCCCGAACCGTGGTGGCTTTTCTTTGCAGTCTTTCCAATTGGCGCTGCGGTGTGGACGCTTGCGTGGCCCAACGCTTGGAAAGGTCTGCGAGATGCGAGCGAGTGGCGCACTGGCATTCGTTTCATGATCTCATGGATTGCAGGGCCACTCGTGCTTCTCTCATTCAGTAGCGGCAAATTGCCAACGTATGTGCTGCCGCTTTTTCCGCCTGTGGCAATACTCGTTGCGCTGGGACTTCATCGGGGGCACGCATCGGGTCGAATCACAATTGATGCAACGGCAATCTTCGCACGGTGGCTGCTTCGCGTTTGTGCGGTGGCAGCATTTGTGGTTGCGCTCGTCGGCAGCCGTCAGTTGGGAATGCCGCCACTCTGGGAATCCGGAGAGTCGCTGCGATTCGCATGGGTCGGCGGGGCGCTCTTCGCATGGGCGCAGATCGACGCGTGGAGTTGGAAGGCAGTCGATACGCGAACATGGCTCGTCCGAACGACGTTGGCGCCGGTGCCGATCCTGCTGACAATTCCCTTCTTTTTCCCCTCTGCGATGTTCACGGCGTCAAAGCATCCGTGGCCACTCTTCGATCGTCATGCAGAACAGTTGCGGGGATCCGAACTGCTCGTGACAGGGGCAGGCCCGGCGCTCGCGCTCTCATGGGCAACTGGGCGGTACGACATTGTGATTGCCGGTGTTGCAAGCGAATTCGATAATGAACTCGACATCGAATCAGAGCGAGCGCGCCGAATCAAATGGGATGAGGTCGCCGCACGAATTATCCAAGTAAGAGCGGCTTCAGCGCCACGGTCAGTTTCCGTGTTATGTCCGACGAGCGAGGCAGAAAGAATTCTGCAAACTACTGGAGTGCCAGTCGTTGATGTTCGTGAGACCGACGGAAACCTAACCATGCTCTATTGGCGATGATCGCTCCATCGATCTAGTTTTCCATCTCGTTTTCCATCTCGTTTTTCATTTGGGTTTCCAGCGGGTGCAAACCATAACCAGTCACTGGCGCGATCGCTCTCCGCTTTGGGCGAATTTGAGGACTGATTGCAGATATTTGGCGCGATGCTTGCGGAGTCGATCCTCGCGGCGGTGCCGCATCGACACTTCACATTCACGATCCCAAAGATGCTGCGGCCGTACTTTCGATTTCACCGCGGACTGCTCAAGCAGCTCTGCCGCATCGCGCATCAGTGCGTGAGTGACTTTTTGCGTGATGCGTTCGGCGATGCAGGCGGCGTTGGCAACGCGGCGCACGATGGCGTTCCAGCCATCGTCATGGCGATCCACACTTTCGGCGAATATCTCGACTTTCATCCGCACTTGCACGCGTTGGTAGCCGACGGTCTGTTTGACCGCGAGGGCCGGTTTCATGTGATGCGCGCTGGAGAACTCACTGGCGAACTCACTCAAGAACAGCGTTGCACGACAGACGCGCATCTTGCCGGTAATCACGCGGGGCTGGAGCAGTTGTTTCGCGCGCGCGTGATTGCGTTCTTGGTCGAGGCTCGATTGCTGCCCGTTGATCGAGCGCGCATGTTGCGCGGTTGGGTGCATTCTGGATTTCAAGTGCATCAGAGTCGGCGCATCGCGCCGAATGAATGTCAGGACATGCAGCGACTCGCGCAATACATTGTTCGCAATCTATTTTCGATTGCAAAGATGCAGGTGAATCGTTCAGGCGATTCGATTCTCTATCGCTCGGGAATGAACGCGAAGATCAAGCGCAACTTTCAGGTGTTCAGCGCGTGCGATTTCATCGCGGCGATCACGCAGCATATTCCGGATAAGCGCTTTCAGATGGTGCGTTACTACGGCTGGTATTCCAACAAGATGCGCGGTCAGCGCAGGAAGCGTGCAGAGGAGGCCGCGTGCGAGTCCGCGGCAGCAGCGCAGCAGGGGTGTGGTGCGCTCGCAAGCGCGGCAGTGGAAATCATCGAGCATCGTGCGATCAGGCCGCGGCGCATCCCGTCGCGATCGTGGCGCGAGCTGATCAAGAAAGTCTGGGAAGTTGATCCGCTGCTGTGTCCCCAGTGTCACCACGAGATGCGCATCGTGTCACTGATCAATGACGCGCAGATCATCGAGCGCATCTTGCGGCATGTTGGCTCCGGGGGCATAGACCAGTGGGTGAATGAGATTTGCAATCACGGCGTTCGCATCGCACCGTGCACGGGGCCGCCAGCAACGGAAACAATCGCGTGCGGCCAACTCGTCATCGAACTATGCCTTGACGATCCGATGCCGGACGATGACTGCGGACTTTGATTGTTGATTCGAGTGCGATCGACCGCGCTGAAGCAGGTGTGAT
>CAJCCX010000009.1 GCA_903961015.1 uncultured bacterium | reverse complement strand
TCGACGGAGTGAACCGCATCTGGAAACGCGCCGAAGGGAAGCAAGTCACTTGATCGAACTCCAAGCGCATCGGCGTGATCGCGAATGAATGCGTTGGCACTTTGGTCTGGAGACTTGCCGTGAGAAAATGCTTGGCCATAGACACGCGTGATTCGTTCTCCTCGTTCGAAGAAATCACTGCCAGGATTTGCATTAAAAAAATCAAGGCGCCCTGTGGCGACATCGATCACTTGCGTCGGCAATTTTCCCGCGCCCATTCCTTGCATGGGAAGGCGCGCTTGGGCGGCGCCATCAACTGCAAAGAAAGCCAAGGTTGTTGCGGCGAAGAGAATTCCGACGTGGGATCGTGTCATCATTTTTAGGTGGCTCGTTTTATATTTTTTTATCGCTAAACTTAAGGCTGGAGAATTTTCAAGAAAGTAAAGATTCTTGCCTACCCTAAAACAACGGGGACAAGTTCTATTAGAGATCATTACGTACAATCTGGCACAGACTTCTCAATAACTATGCCACAATTGTCAATCTTTGCAAATTAGATTGAGAACTCCCCCATGTTTTGCAATCGCGACACGAAGCATCTGTAACAAAAGCGCATTTATGGCAAAAAAAGCGGAAAAATCTTCAGCTGACAGCCCGACGATCGAGAATCGCAAGGCCTTTCATGATTTCTCCATTGGAGAAACTATCGAATGTGGCATGGAGCTGGTTGGAACCGAAGTCAAATCCGTCCGCGGGTCTCAGGTCAGTCTCGCAGAGGGTTGGGTGATGGCGGAGTTTTCCCCGCTTCGGCTGAATTTGCATGGAGTTCATATTGCTGAATATCCCCCAGCTGGCGCCGATCGACAGCATGTTCCGCTGAGGATCAGACGGCTGCTTGCCAAACGACGAGAGATTGAAAAGTTGGCGGGTCTGATGCAGGCCAAAGGTGTTTCGATCGTCCCGCTAAAAATATATTTCAAGAATGGTTTCGCGAAATTGCTCGTCGGAGTTGGGACTGGAAAAACAAAATCCGACAAACGTCAGTCGATTTCTAAGCGCGAGAGTCAGCGCGAGATCGACCGAGCGTTGCATCGTCGTCGTCCGTGATTGTGAAAATCGTTTTTTTTTTATGGGCTTGGACTTATGGGCTTGGTATAGGGATGCATCGACCATTGTCTGCATCGCGCGTTCCGTTCAAGCAATCCGAGATCACATTCGCAACGAATTCGGGAGTGAGAGTTCGATCATGTGGCAGAACTTTTTCACTGAAAATTGAACGAAGCATTGGAGTTTCGACAGCGCCAAGATTGACGCCAAAAACCTTGACTCCAATGCCTAGCCCTTCTTTCGCAGCACTTCTTGTCATGGAATCAAGCGCACTTTTTGATGCGGCGTATGCGAAAAAGCCAGCGAATGGATCGGTTGTTCCCATCGTTGATACATTGACAATGCGCCCAGATTTCTGGGTCTTGAAGTGAGGCCAACAGCGGATGATGAGGTGCGCAGGCCCGATCGCATTCACGGAGAATGTGTCGCGAAGGATGTCATCAGTCGTTCTGTCGATTGGTGAGAGTGGTGCGACGCCTGCACAATTGACAAGATTGTCGATGCGTCCCCAGCGAGCGATGACGTCATCAACAAGAGTTGCTGCAGAAGGTTCGTCACGCAAATCAGTCGGATGAATCATCAATCCTGGTGATGCGGAGCATTGACTTGCGGTCTCTTCAAGTTTCGATCGTGTGCGACCAGCGAGGGCAATTTGATGGCCTTGTGCAGCAAGCGCAATTGCCAGCGACCGACCAACACCACTGCCTGCCCCAGTAATGATTGTGATTGGTTGATTCATGGCGCCTGTTAGGTGATCAATCTCATGACATCGTTATAAAATGTCACTGCGAAGAGAGCGCCGACGAGGACCAATCCAGCCAGCATTGCGCCATTTTGAAAACTCGGACTTGGCGGTTTTCCCCGTAGTTTCTCATAGATTAAGAAAACCATCAGTCCTCCATCTGCAATGGGGATCGGCAGGAAATTGATGACCGCCAAGTTGACGCTGATCATTGCAAGGAAAAAGATCAGATATGTCATGCCTCTATCAGCGATGCGGGTTCCAATGTGCACGATTCCAACTGGACCACGCAGTTGCGAGACGCCGACTGTGCCACGAAAGAGTCGGTCGAGAGTCAAGTAGGTCATCATCACCATCTTGCGTGTTTCGGTGAATCCCATCGCAATCGCACGCAGTGGATTTCCACCGGCAGAAAGAACAACATCGGCGGGCATAAACCATTCTGGTCCCAGAGCTGGTCGCCAACGAAGTGTTGCAAGTGAATTGCGAGTCGTGGAATCGAGTTGAATCATTCGCTCTTCCGCAGCGGCATTTGGAGTTGGCGGAGTTGTCTTGATTGACAGTTGAGAGAGGCCCAAGTTCTGACTGAGCGCGCCACGCACAACTCCGAAGAGATCGTTCCAATCACCAATCGTTTGACCATTAATCGCATTGATGCGTGTCAGGGGCATCAGATCGAGTGCGGCAACGCCAGTCGGAACTCCAGGGGGAGGACCGACAACTGCGAATGGACGAGCGATGATCGGAGTCTCCCACGCATTGGCGATTTCAACGCCAAGTTTCCCATCTCGTCCGACGATGGGCGCACAATCAATTTCTTGCCCTTTCCGGAGCACGCGCAAATGAATCTGTTTTCCAGCGTGTTCTTGCACAGCGAGTCGAAACTCCATTTGGCGAGGGCCCGCGATATCGGCGGCGCGAAGAATGACATCATCATCCATCAGAATTCCGTTCGCGCCAGAGGTTGCTGGAACGCGCCCAATCCGAACGAGGGGTGTCAATCCGAAGATGCCCTGTTCAAAGTCAATAAAAGCTTGTGGCGGTTTTTCGGTGTACTCAAGAATTTGCCAGACTGGTACACAGTTGATCGCAATGTCACTCTCGCCGCCGTCGACGAACGACCATCGGGTGGCGATGGGTTGCCCTTTCGATTTCAATGATGCGTCATCGAGTGCTGTGTATGTCGTTGCCGGATTTCCATCCACCATCAAGAGAGTGCCACCGCGAAAATTTTTGTCAAAGGATTCGCGATCTGGAGCGGTCCCATTTGGACCGCTGAGATTTGCTGCGGTGATTCCCCACACGTTCTTCCCAGGCATGGCATCTGGAGCGTGATTCCAAAATCCTGCGCGGTTGAAAACGCCATACAGAAAGGGGATCACTTGGGAATCCGTGGTCAGTCGTGTGCTCGCTGCAGGTGCAATGCCGATAGACATCATTCCTGCCGCTTCGCTATGTTTGGGTGTGACATTCAGTTGAATCGTTTGTGTCTGAGAGCCAACACTTCGCTCGATTGTCATACGCAGTGCTTCGTTGGGCTTACCCATTGCTGCAGCAATTTGCAGATCTGCAAATGTTGAGATCGAAGCGCCATCAATAGCGACAATGCGATCGCCAGCTTGAATGCCTGCATTTGCAGCAGGATCTGCAGGCATGACTGCACCGACGATGGGAGCTTCGAATCGAACGCCAATCATGAAAGCCACGACAAACATTGCGATCGCCAAGAAAATATTGCAGGTGACTCCTGCCGAAACAATAATCATGCGTTTCCAGATTGGGGTGCGGGTGTATGAACGCGGGTCGACACTCGCAGCAGTGGGATCAAGGTCATCTTGTCCGAGCATTCGAACGAAACCACCCAGCGGTAAAGCGCGAAGTGAATATTCCGTCTCGCCGATTTGCAGATTTTTCAGCTCGCTGTCAGTCAGTTGCATCGCTCGCTTGCCAGTTCGCGCATGAATTGTTGGCTCGGTTGATCCGAATCGAATTCCAATTCCCTGGCGATATGCAAGGATCACGGGTCCCATGCCGACGGCGAATCCATCAACACGAACGCCTGCCCACTTTGCCGCTGCGAAATGTCCAAATTCGTGGATCGCAACCAGAATCCCAAACCCAAGGAGGACCAACAATATGTTTGCGCCAGTGCCAAGAATTTCCATTGATTGAAGGGTAGACGAGGAAAGTGAAGTTGGCAGGAATCCCACTCAGAAACCCAATCCAGAAACCCAATCCAGAAACCCAATCCAGAAATTAGTGAATGGATCGTTTGGCGAAGAAATTCGTTTCAGCGAACTGGTGCGGCGGAATGCAATTTTTGTGCAACCCACTTTCGAGCCTGAGAATCTGCAGCGAAAACCGCAGCAAGGTCAGGCACGGGAGTTGGCGTAATTGCATCAAGCGCCCCGGAAACAAGCAATGGAATTTCGCCAAATCGAATTCGACCAGCGACAAAGGCCTCGACTGCCGCTTCGTTTGCGCCATTCAAGATCGCACCCGATGACCCGCCAGCTCGAATTGCGTTCCATGCCAATTTGACTGCAGGAAATCGATCGTGATCAACTGGTTCGAATTCCAAACCACGGAGATTTTTCCAGTCGAGTGGCGTTGCGGATCTTGGCGCGCGCATCGGCCAAGTCATTGCAAGTTGAATCGGAAGCTTCATGTCTGGCGGCGATAGTTGAGCGATCACGCTTCCGTCGATGAACTCGACAAATGAATGCACGACCGATTGTGGATGAATGATGACATCGATACGTTCTGCGGAAAGATCAAAGAGCCAGTGCGCCTCGATCATCTCCAGTGCTTTATTCATCATCGACGCACTATCGATGGTTACTTTCTGCCCCATTGACCATGTTGGATGTTTCAACGCATCAGCAAGAGTTGCGCAAGCCATTGTCTCGCGAGTGGCTCTGCGAAATGGTCCACCGCTGGCGGTTAAGACAATTCGTTCGACTTCGGTGGATTGGTCGCCAGACCGGAGGCATTGCAAGATGGCACTGTGCTCGCTATCGACTGGCAGAATTGAAACACCGTTTCTGCGTGCGGCTTCGGTCACGATCGCACCAGCTGCGACGAGTGTCTCTTTGTTTGCAAGTGCGATATCGCATCCTGCTTCAATTGCAGCCAAAATTGGCGCAATTCCTGCAGCACCAACCATTGCCCCCATCACCAAATCTCCACGACGAGCATGCGCTTTGATCAAATCGAGCGCCGCATCTTTGCCGCGATAGATCTTGATGGAAGGGGCCACATTCAGCGCGCAACTTTCGTCTGCTAATGCAATCGCAGTTGCGCCAGTCTCTTGGGCTTGCTGAATGAGTCGATCCGCGTTCGTCCCGGCAGCGAGTCCGATGATGTCGAAATGCACATCTGCATGAGCAGCAAGATGCTTCGCAACAATCAGCGTATTTTCGCCAATTGAACCAGTCGAACCGAGGATGATCAGTCGTCTACGAATGGGCATTGAATAAATAGCCTTGCAATTAAATAGATTCTTACTCTTTTCGTCCTTTTGCCTTTGACTTCTCGAATGGAGAAATCAAACGCATTGCGGCGCCATAAAGTGATCGACGCGTCGGTTTTGCCGGCGCCTCTGCAGTCGGCGTTGGAGCCGGAGCCGCCGCAGGTGTTGGGGGAGGTGTTGGGGCAG
>CAJCCX010000008.1 GCA_903961015.1 uncultured bacterium | reverse complement strand
CCTTTTGGCAGATCGTGAGTGATTGACTCGCACAAAGTGGGGTGTTGGTTGACCAAGCGATTACTCAAACACGCGCGGGTTGAAACTTTCGTAAAAGAATCCGCAATCATCGCCGAAGACCTTATAGGCATGAAGCAAATTACATCTTGAATAGCCAGCAGTTGAGCCTGCATTAGTGTGCTGATTCCTTCAACACCTGCACAATTAATGGCCATATCCATTCTTCAGCATGGGCGCAGCAAGTTTTTCCAGTTGCGCACGATCAATCCATTTCTTAGTAAACTCAATTTCCTCGGGGCAGGCAATCTTAAAACCCTGTCTGTGCTCGGGTATTAAGCGTGTTGACGCTTGCGAGTCGCCATAATCAACAGGCTAATGCCAAGCGCAAGGCATTCCGCTGCAACCGTGGTAGTAAGAATTTGTTTCAATGATACGGAATTAGTATAAATCACAAATGGTGCATATGGACTGCTATACAGAATACTTGATGGATTCAGATTGCGTTTACTAAGCAGATCGTAGAAATTCTGCGTGCGCGCGCAGAATTTCGTTTGACGATCTTGCGTATTCTGTGCCGCTACAACAATGGCTTGCACACGCATTGGTGTCGTTGAAGGTAAATCACCCAATGTTGAACTGCCTCCTTGGAGATAACTGGCTTGGGCGGCATTCTCAGTGGCGGCTGTGTCCTTGCGCTCAGCGAGAAGTCGAGTTGTAGTGGTTTGACTGTATTTGATGTCTGGCATCTTCGGCACAATTTGTTCATACAACCACTCGTCAGTGGCAAGACTGTCTTCCACCACTAAAACGCTCGTTTGAACCCTTAGTTGTCCATCATTCAGTTTCTGCCTATAGCTAAGGTCGTTTGCCGCAACGCCTTGCCCAATCAGGCGGTCGATGAAGTCGGCATTTAAGTTAACCATTGGCATGTTGCTGCCGCCAACTAGCTTCTCTTGATTGCCATCTGAAGTGTCATTATGCGTATCGCCACCGTTGCTCAGCATGATGTAGTTCTGAAAGGCAGTCGTAGTTATTTCGGCTTCAGATTTCGCCTTGGCCACGGCCTGCTTGCCGATATCTATGCGGTTCGTGAATATTCGGATTACGCGTTCTGGATTTTGCTCGTAAGCCAACCGAAACAGATCTAGGTAGGTTGGAAGGACATCAGTGGCGTAACTGGGTTCAATTTCAGCAACGAGATCCACCAATTTTCTGCCATCAGTATCGCGAACAATCTTTGAGCCAGGTTTCGCTATCAACAGTTTCGTAGCAACTGCTAGAGTTTGAGCAGTTGCTCTCAGATTCTCTGCCGCAAATATATAGTCATCACCAATCTTGATAATGTCAGAATCAGCCACTGTTGGAACTGAAATGTCATACGAAGCCAAACCCCGGACTTCCTTCACGAAGTTTGCCCATGCCGTTGGAATGGTGGTAATCACTTGCTGGATTTCAGCTTCGCATAACTTAGAATTAGTGAAATCACCAGTGAGGATATAGCTGTTAGATCCCAGAGCGTCTAGTGCGGCCCGATACTGCATTTCAAATTGGATGCGCTCAGGTGCGCTGAGTTTGTTGTCACTTAATTTTTGTTCAAATTCGCTGTGTAGTAATGCATAGCTCGTACCGCCTTGGGAAATAGTGAAGATTTTTCGGAAGTCACTTTGTTCAATTCTCTCTTTCAGGTGCAACGAGTCATACACCGTGTCAAGCACGGGTGCAGCGAGGACATCTTGGGGGCTAAACGGAACGCCGTTGGGATACAATTTTTCTGCGGCGCCATCGAAAGTGAATGCAAATTCATACGAAGCTATTTTGCTTTCGGGGGCAGCAATACGCACGAAATAGCCCGCTCCAAGCGAGATCATTCCAGTGATGATGGCGACGACAAACAGTTGCACCGCGCGCACGCGCAGAAAGTGAACCATTTCGGAGATGGAAATACTGGTCTCTTCTGGCGGATTATCCCAATGATTTGGATCTTGATTCAAGTGAGCCCCCTGGTGCCGTTACCGGTAATAGATACAGCATACACCAAAGCTATCGCGTTGACTGAACGCACTCACTTTTACGGCGCAGACAAGTCCGCAGCAAAGAAAACATTCTGCTAAAGACCAGTGACGTCAGTATTGCCCTGAAGAATGTCTGAAAGCCGATTCGACTGTAACGCAGCCACTTCCTGCGGTGCAAACATTCGATTCTGATACAGAATCGATCGCCATCTCGCAGTCGCTTAAATTGGTCGCGCAGAACCGCAATATGAGTTGGCCCAAGGCTCGATCCTGGCGCATGCTTCTCAGCAAGCATGCCCGCTCACGCATCAAACTTGTTGACATTCTTCACGGCAATCGCATGCTCTCATAGATCGTGTCCATCAGAGACGTGCCGGCCGTCGTGGTGTCTTCGCTCAATTCCCAGAACATCACACCGCCGAGTTCCATTTGATTTGCATAATTCATTTTCACATTCATTGATT
>CAJCCX010000007.1 GCA_903961015.1 uncultured bacterium | reverse complement strand
CTTGGATTACCCAGTCAGGCAAACATGTTCCGAATGCAGCGACAAACTGTTCGCTGCGCCGTCGAACTGACCCGCCAGTGGAAACCAGACATCATCTATCAACGCCTGACGTTGGGAGATGCCTCAGGCGCGGTCCTTTCGCAGATGCTAAATGTCCCCTTAGTCACCGAATACAACGGATCCGAAGTATGGTGCAACAAGAATTGGGGTTCTGGGGTCCGGTACGCCGCTGAGTTCTTGGCAGCCGAAGAAAATATGTTGCGGGCCAGTAGCCTTGTGTTCACGAACACGCGCGTGCTAGCTGATGAGCTGGCGGCACGCGCGGTGCCGCCAGACCGAATAGGCTGGTATCCCAATTGCATTGACCCTCACATCTATACCTCAAGCAGATTTTCAGATGAGGCAATTTGCGGCGCGCGTGCAAAGCTTGGTTTCAGTCGCTCTGACTTTGTGGTGACGTTCGTCGGTACATTTGGCGACTGGCACGGCGCCGATGTGTTTGCGAAGGCAATTGCCATCGGGAGCAAGACTGGTGGACCTTTTGAGGGGTTGCCTCTGCGTTTCCTTTTCATCGGCGATGGCAAGAATCGCGAAATGGTAGAAGCAATCGTTGCGGCATCCCCAGCAGCAGCGCAGTGTCGGTTTGTGGGTCTAGTGCCCCAGGCTGAGACGCCATTGTTACTTGCGGCTTCAAGCTGTTTCGTGTCACCGCACGTACCGAATCCTGATGGAACAGCTTTCTTTGGATCCCCAACAAAGCTCTTCGAGTACATGGCTATGGAGCGGCCAATCATTGCGTCCCGACTTGAGCAGATTGGCGACATATTGAAAGATGGGGTCACGGCAATCTTGGTCGACCCGAATAACGAGCATGCACTCGCAACTTCGATTGCTAAAGTTGCCCGTGATAGCGATCTTGGGAGTCGATTGGCAAGCTGCGCTCGGGCCGAAGCAATCGAACGATTCACATGGGTGCGACATGTAGAACAGATTCGTAGTCGGCTTCTCGTCTCTTCAACTCAAATGATGGATAGTAATTGACTTGTGAGTTTCATAGTTGGGTTGGAGGCTTGCTCATGTACCTGTTGCCGACCGTTGAGGGCACAACGAAGTAGGTCCATCATCTCATTAACTATAAGGTAATCATTTGGGTATTATCGCATTTATGTACTCGTGGTTCATCGCGATAGTCGCATGTGCCATCTGTGCAATGAACGGCCACCCGCTTTTTTGGTCGAGTCTGCCAATTCTTGTATTGGCGGCAGTGGTTGCGGGGACTAAGCGTGGTAGTCGTCAATTGACAACGGGTGGACCGCTCATGACTGGCATCATTCTTGCGAGCATGATCGGCTTCCTTTGGTCTGCATTGATAGCCTTGTTCGGTCTTGATTTTTATGCTGGCGTCGCATGGGTTGGCGGTGGCGGCGCAGTCATGCTCGGATTCATTGTCGGTTCTGCAGCGACAAGAGCCAGCTCTACTTGGATCTCAGTTGCCGTGGGTTCTGCAATTGGCTACTCAATTCACGCTATGCGCCTTCTAGGTTGGTTCATTGGAGAAACTGGATGGAGTTTACCGAACATTGTCAAGCATCGCTGGGACATAGCAGCAATCGACGGAGCGAGTCTCTCTGGCTTCGGCAATCTAGGTAACAATGCTGTGCTTGCCGCTATGTTGCTCCCTGCACTTCTTGTGACTATTGGAGATTCTTGCGGCTGGCGGGTTCGGCTAATACTTGCTTTCGCATCGGTGTTGGCGGCAGCCGTCTTGACAGTGACTCAAAGCCGAAGCGCTTTAGCCGTTGCGTTGATGATGTGTGTTGCCTTACTACTCGCCACTCGGCAATTTAAAACCTTGATGCTATTTGCACTCGCAATCTTTGGAGCGGCGATTTTGGGCGGTGGCAGTAATGGCGGATTGGAGGTCAACACGCTTATGCGATTAGAGAACACCGTCGAAGCGGTCACCGAGGATGCTTCTGTTGTGGAGCGGCTGAGCGCGATACAGGAAGGGTGGCATATCACGATCTCAAATCCGCTGTTCGGAATCGGGTCGAGCCGAATCTCGGAGGAATTGACTTTCACCGCCCCGCATCAATGGCATTTGCATCAGTCGCTTGAGTGGGGGGTTGTCGTCGGCTTGTCGCTTAGCATTGCCACAATTCTAACATTTATATTGTTCGCTAAAAAATTGCGTGGTAGTTGGTTAGGCGATCCTGTGGATCGTCGCATTGCCATTTGTCTTTCTGTTCCAACGTCATACTTGGCTATCGCAACTATCTCTGGCGCACAGTGGCATTACGGGATGGCAAGTGTGTGGCCGAGTTTATGCGGTCTTTGCTTTGGCGTAGCGTGGGGCTTTGAGCGTGATCGGAGATCTACAACATGAGCAGTCTTATTCGAAGACGCTTGGGACAGGTTCGGCAGGTCGGTCCACGCGCAGCTATTCGGATTACAGCCTCGCGGTGCGGTCGCGGGTTATCAAGGTTGTGCGAGTCCATGCTTGCCCGCGTGATGGCAACTGGACTGAACACCATCCAAGATGAGCGCCCGCCGAGCACAATTGTGCCTCGTGCTAGTGCTGTTACTGCTTTGGATCTTAAGCCATTCGGCGGAGCGTTCTTTGACTTTCTGGGTGGGGGTCGGCGTCATGTTCCACAGCAATTCCGTTTAGGCGATTTCCCGCGGCCTTGGCGTCTCGTAGTTAAACGGCATAGCGGCACTATCGTTCATGATCATTGTTGTATTGATTGGCACGTTGATCCAACAAGCGGATTCCGTTGGAGTGCGTCTGTCCGGTCATCGGCTATCCGCTACGGCAATCAGCCTGGCATCGAAGTAAAGTGGCCATGGGAGCTCGGTCGCCTTCAGCATCTCCCTGCAATCGCCGCGCAGATCTGCGATCCAACTTCCGATCACGGGGTGCAGTCTGCTGGCGTGATTCAGAACCATATTGTCGACTTCGTGCGTTCCAATCCCCCTGGATTCGGAGTCCAGTGGCTGTGCCCCATGGATGTAGGCATTCGCATAGCCAATCTCCTGGTTGCTGTCGATCTCGCGCGGGCGGCCGGGGTCGAGTTTGAGCACAATTTCCTGCAATTAGTGTCCGCTACTGCGCGCGACCATGGGCGTCATATCACTCGCCACCTTGAATGGGGCGATCGCCTTTGCTCCAATCACTATCTGGCAAATGTTGCTGGTTTACTGTTCGCTGGTGCGTACTTGGATGACGCGGAAGGTGAGAACTGGGTGGCATTTGCTGGAAGAGAACTTATCCTGCAGATACGAAATCAGTTTCACGCAGAGGGATCGAATTTTGAGGCAAGCACTTGCTATCACCGGCTTTCGGCTGAAATGGTTGTCTATTCAGTTGCACTCATGATGTGGATTTCGCGTGAACGTCCTGAGTTGGCGAAGCGATGGTGGAGCGGACGAGTACCTAACTACCACCCATCACCTGCAGCTCCGCCCACGGCATGTATCCGATCATCGCGCGGCATTTCGCATCCGTTTGATGCCGATGCGTTGCGCCGCATCAGTGGTATGGGATCTTTCACCCAATCTCTATTACGAGCGGATGGTTCCGTTCCGCAGATTGGCGACAACGATAGCGGTCGATTCATGCGACTTCAGCAAACAGACGACCCCGCGGCCGACTTACTTGACCACTCTCACTTGTGTCATGCTGTTGATGCGCTTTTTGGTCGGCCACTGCCTCGGGATGCTCCGGAAGCACACTGGCTTTCGAAATGGATTGGGCGCGCACAGTTTGACGATCCCAGTGCTGCGCTTGATGACAATGTGATTACATGGGCGCAATTTGGTCTCTACGTTTGGAAGGTCGGACGAATGCATGTGACATTCCGTTGTGGTCACGTTGGTCAATGCGGCAACGGCGGCCATGCGCACTGTGATCAATTATCAATCACATTGGCGGTGGATGGCGTTTCCATTATTGATGACCCCGGGACAGGCGTGTATACACCGAATCCAGAATTGCGCAATAGATTCAGAGGAAGCCAAATGCATTCCACTATTCATATGGATGGAATGGAACAAGGGTCTTGGCTCTCGGGGAGATGGGGCTTGTTCGCGATGAAAGATAAATCAAACTCCAAACTTTTAGAACATAGTAACCATGGTGCGAGCGCGTCTATGTATTTCGGCGAACAAGCCGTGAAGCGCACTATTCAAATTTTCAAGAATAGTATAGATATTAGAGATGAGGGGCCAGAAATAATTGCCGTTCGTTTCATACTTGCCCCAGATGTACAGCCATCGATTGTAGATATAAATCGTGTCGAGTTGCGGTGGGGGAGTCAAATGATGAAGTGTGAATTAAAAAATGCGCGTATCGAAGAGGTGCCGTGGAGTGATCGCTATGGAGTTATTCGATCAACAAAATGTCTTGTAGGGCTATCCGGACATTCGAGATTTGTAATAAGTGAGTGATTTTATTGATTTGAAACATTTCATAGAGCGGGGCGGACAAGACTCCGAGTGTTTGGACTTGTAACAGTTGGAGCTTCAAGGTCTTCGGGGCTCTTAATTAAAACTGCTCCGCGTGCGCAAGTAATTTTCCTTGCGCTTCTTTGCCAGACAGTACAGCTGCGCATCCATGCAGTGACCACGTGATACCAATAGCGGGATCATTCCAAGCAATGCAGCACTCAAGCTTTGGAGCCCAGAAATCTATGGCTTTGTAGAGGAATTCCGCTGTTTCGCTGAGAACCAAGAAGCCATGTACAAAGCTCGGCGGAATCCAGATTTGCTTGTTGTTCTGAGCGGAAAGTATTTCGCCCACCCATTTGTCGAATGTGGGCGACGACTTGAGGATGTCAACTGCAACATCAAATACTTCCCCTTGCGTTACGCGCATTAACTTGCCTTGTGGTTGCGGAATTTGATAGTGCAATCCGCGCAATACGCCCTTTTGGCAGATCGTGAGTGATTGACTCGCACAAAGTGGGGTGTTGGTTGACCAAGCGATTACTCAAACACGCGCGGGTTGAAACTTTCGTAAAAGAATCCGCAATCATCGCCGAAGACCTT
>CAJCCX010000006.1 GCA_903961015.1 uncultured bacterium | reverse complement strand
TCCAGTTGCTCCAAAGAAATTCGAAGCCGCACAGAAGGCCGATCCTTCGCAAACAAAGTTCGCATTCAGTTGGGCGAACACGATTGGACTTTGGCTGGCAGCGTTTTTCACGCTCGCAATTTTTTCTTTCTTGTACCGCGACAATCCTGGATATCGCTTGGCTGAAGCGGTGATCATCGGAGTCTCTGCCGCATACTGGGGAGTGATTGGATTTTGGGACACGCTTGTTCCAAAATTGTTCGGCGCTCTTACGCCCACTCTCGTTCATGACCAAGTGCTGCCAAGTTTGCCAGCTCCCACCACTGGTCAAGTCGTTGCGATGTATTTCGCACTCGCTCTTGGCCTCATGTTGTTGATGCGCCTTGCGCCCAAGGGTGGATGGATCAGTCTTTGGCCGATCGCATTCATCATTGGAGTGACCGCTGGTTTGAAGATCGTGAGTCATGTTGAGAGCGATCTCGTCGCTCAGACTGTTGCAACATTCGATCCGCTCGTTCAGCCAGTCGTTGGTACAGAAGGCGGATGGATGCTGTGGCCGACCATTTGGGCGAGTCTTGCAAACATCTTGCTTGTCATTGGCGTTCTTTGTTGCCTGACATATTTCTTCTTCTCGGTTGAGCACAAAGGTGTCGCAGGTCGCGCGGCGCGCGTCGGAATCATGTATCTCATGATTACCTTCGGCGCTGCCTTCGGATTTACCGTGATGGGTCGCGTCGCACTGTTGGCGGCTCGAATCGAGTTCTTGTTTGATGATTGGCTCTGGCTGATCGATCCCGCAGGCAAGCGCATCGTCGAAGTTGCCTCTGCCATTGGTTCGATGCTTTGTTAGTGGTAGAACTGCGCCCCATGCGCAAGCCAGATCCATGTGTTCTTGTCATCTTCGGTGCCTCCGGAGATCTCACTGCCCGCAAGTTAATTCCTGCTCTCTATGAAATGCGCGCGATTGGTGCGTTGCCTGAGCACTTCAAAGTTCTGGGAGTTTCGCGCCGCGAAAAAACCGATGATGCGTGGCGCGCAGAACTTGCAGTGTCAGTTCAGCAGCATGCCAAACGTTGGGACGCTGGACGCTGGGCCGAATTTGCAAAGTGCATTCATTATTTCGCAGGCGATGCAGCGCAGACCGCGATGTATTCAGGACTCGAAGAGCGACTTCTCAAGTTCGATGAAGAAAGCAGCACGCGTGGCAATAGGCTTTTCTATCTTTCAGTTGGACCCGAGTTGTACGAGTCGATTGTGCAGCGCATCGAAGATGCCGCGCTGGTGACTGAAGGCAAACGGTGGTGTTCGATCAACTCGAGCGAGCGTTCATGGCAGCGCATCATTATTGAGAAGCCCTTTGGCCACGATGAACAAAGTGCGGCGAGCCTCAATCGCACGCTTGGCCGAGTCTTTGAAGAAGAAGATATTTATCGCATCGATCATTACCTCGGCAAGGAAGTTGTGCAGGCGATGTTGGTGCTTCGATTTGCCAACACTATTTTCGAGCCTGTGTGGAATCATCGCTATATCGATCATGTCCAAGTGACTGCAGCCGAAACGGTTGGTGTTGGAAATCGAACTGCATTCTTCGATTCGACAGGCGCAATTCGCGACATGATTCAGTCGCACCTTCTGCAGATTTTCGCATTCGTCGCAATGGAGCCGCCGACGGCTATTACGGCGGAAGATATTCGCGCGGAAAAGATCAAGGCGGTGCGAGCGATTCGTCCGACCACTCCCGAAACTGTGGCAACGCATGGTGTTCTTGGGCAATATGGCAAAAGTGCCGATGAAGGCGCGTATGTTGATCTGCCAGGAGTCGCAAAAGGATCAACAACTGAAACATACGCTGCGATCAAATTGCATGTGGATAATTGGCGCTGGGCGGGGACGCCGTTTTATTTCCGTACTGGCAAACATATGGCAAAGAAATGCACTGAAATTGTTGTGCAGTTCAAACCGCCAGCGGCAAATCTTTTCCTAGGCATCCCACATCAATCGGGGAAAGTTCTTGGGAATCGACTGGTCATTGAAATCGCGCCGTTTCAGCAAACCCGTTTGCGTTTTGAAAGCAAGGTCCCTGGTACTCCACTCAGCATCGCAAGCGTGGAAATGCAAGCGGACTTCGATAAGCAATTCGGAGTGGAAGCACTCGAGGCCTATGGCCCACTGTTGATCGACGCAATGCGTGGCGATCAATCTTTGTACAAACACCGTATCGAAGTCGAAAGCGGTTGGGCGGCGGTCATGCCATTCCTAGATTCTTCATCTGCAACAATTCGTAAGTCAATCGCAAGTAATTACGCGCCAGGTTCATGGGGGCCAGCTGCAGCTGATGAGATGATGTCGCGCGATGGACGCGCTTGGCATAACGAGTGACAGAATTTCGTGCGCCGGCGTTAGACTGAAAGAATGAGCCCAACTCCAGAACCGATTCCGCTCGCTCCGCTTGAAAATTCGATCAAAGGTCCTTCGCTGCCCGGACGTGTGGTGGTGGGAACCGATCGTCACGCGGTCTATGAAACTCTTGGATCGCATTTGCTCTCAACCGCATTTGATTGCGTGACAAAGTTTGGCGACTTTCATTTCGCCGTTTCTGGTGGATCGACGCCATTTCCTTTTTAT
Organism: uncultured bacterium; assembly: GCA_903961015.1. GTDB lineage: Bacteria > Planctomycetota > Phycisphaerae > Phycisphaerales > SM1A02 > F1-60-MAGs104. The sequence goes on along the minus strand of CAJCCX010000006.1, from coordinate 15,730 downwards.
CAATCGCTGATGACCGATCCGAGATATCGCACTTTCCCTTGGGCTCGTACGCATTTGTGGATCGTCGATGAGCGGCGCGTTGCGTTTGATAACGCACTGAGCAATTGGCGGCAGATTTCAGAAATCTTCTGCGACCACTCTGGAATGCCTGACAGTCAAATTCATCCCATGATGGCAACTGCAAGTGATGCGGCAGAGCAATACGAAAAACTTCTTCGAAGTTCGCTTGGTTCTCGACCTCACGGCGAGGATCGACTTGATTTCGTCTTGCTTGGAATGGGCGACAACGGTCACACGGCAAGTCTCTTTCCAGAAACCGCCGTGCTGAACGAACAAATTCTCTGGGTGAGTTATTGTGACGGTCCAACTGTCACGCCACCGCCACGCGTCACGATGACCTATCCGCTGCTGAACAGTGCGCGTGTGATCGTGCCACTGGTGATGGGCGCGAACAAGGCTGAGATGCTCGCTCGCGTTGCGACGGGCCGTGACGATTTTCACGCGCTTCCGATCAAAGGCATAAAGCCAACTCGGGGCGAATTAGTTTGGTATCTCGATCGCGCCGCGTGCGGGATGTAAGACGAATCAAACTTCGAACTGGCTTACGCTTCCCCTGTGCGACTCTGAAAATAATCCTTTAAAACTTCGCATGCGGCAAGAGCATCGCGCAGTTTTTTCTTCTGCCCATGCGTGCGGCCGCTTTGATTGAGCGAAAACTCCGCTGCAAAGCTGGTGAGTCGCTCATCCTGCATGATCGTCTTGATCGAAAAACGTTTCGCGCATTGATCCGCAAATTCGCGAGCCATCTTTGCACGTGGGCCTTCTGTACCGTCCATATTCACGGGAAGTCCAATGACCAACGCGTCAGGTCCATATTCGCGGACCAGTATTTCCAGCCGCGCAAGCAGCATCTCTCGAAGTGATGCATCGATCACTTCGATCGGCGAAGGCAAGAGCAAGATGTCATCGCCGCAGGCAACCCCAGTTCTTCGGTCGCCGAGATCAATCGCGAGATATCTCATGAACGCTCAGCGCAATTCGGGCGCAACGCGCCCAGCGAGATCTTTGACTTGTTCCGCCATATCTGCACGGCAAATCAATGTCGCATCTTTCGTGTGTACAACAACCAATCCTTCAACACCGATTGTTGCAATCAAATGCGCTGGATCATCGCTGACAACAATCATTTTTTTCGATTCAATGTGTAGCGCACGCGCACTCGCGCGATTTCCATCCGCGTCAGCGGTCAGAACTTCGCCATACGAAGGCCAACTACCGAAGTCACGCCAAGAAACCGGCATGGGCACTGCGCAAATCTTGATGCGTTCATCGCGTGCTGCTGGTTCCATCAATCCATAATCCACGCTGATTTTGGTCAGCAACGGGTAGACATCCTCGACAACTTTTTCTGCGCCAGGTTTTCCCCACGCAGCGCCGATTTTCGCCAGCCCTACAGCACTCGCAGGTTGGAACCAAGCGATCGCATCAAGCACGGCGCGTGCGTGAAAGATGAACATGCCGCTGTTCCAACCGAATGAGCCACTCTTGAAATATTCCGTCGCGCGTGCAAGATCTGGTTTTTCCACAAACCGATTTACTCGAAAGGCCCCATCGAATTTACCGCTTGGATTAGAGCCAGTTGGATTAGAGCCAGTCGGATCAGAGATTGGATCGCCTTGCTCGACATATCCATACGCCGTCGCTGGAAATGTTGGAGTGATCGAAAAAGTCACGATACGACTTGGATCTGCTTCGACGAGCCGAAATCCAAGATCGATCTTCTGCGCAAACACAGATTGCGGCTCGATGATGTGATCGCTTGTCAGCACAGCGAAGATTGCATCGGGGTCGCGCGCAGCCAACACCGCGGCAGCGAATCCGACTGCGTTCAGCGTGTCGCGCCCAACAGGTTCTCCAAGAAAATTATTCTGCGGCAATCCGTCGATTGCAGCGATCACATCCTTTGCATAACTACGAGATGCGCAGACCAATCTGTGATCCTTCGCCACCAAGCCTTCGAGTCTCTCTCCGCTGATTTGCAGCAGAGACTTTCTTTTCTTCTCATTCTTATCCCCGCTCTCAATAAAGGGGATCAATTGCTTCGGTCGGCTCGTTCGACTCATCGGCCAAAGTCGCGTGCCAGATCCACCAGCCATAATCATTGCATATCGATGATCCTGTGTCATCGCGTCATTCCCTTGGATGCAAGCGCAGCCGAGACAAGCGTGTTTGCTGTCGTCAAGTCAGGCTCGCGCTCGAGCGCAAGATCAATCAATGCGCGGGCGTCAATTCGGCTCTCGCCAAGTTGCACCAACACATTCATCGCGTCCATCATTGCCGATGCGTTCAGTGCGCCCGTCGCATTGGCCGGACTCGCCACGACTGACTTTGGTTCACCTTTGCGTGTTGCAGATTTGGAAGTGGCGCTTGTCGATGCAGCCTTCGCATACGAATCCATCTTGTCGCGAAGTTCCAGCACCATGGTCTCTGCAGTCTTGCGCCCAATTTCTGGCAGACTCATAAGGAGCGCAAGATCTTTCATCACGATCGCTTCGGCGACTCGCGCAAATGGAATTGTCAACGCACGCAAAGCGCGTCGCACGCCGATGCCTTTGACTGTGGTGATCAATTCGAAAAACGCGCGATCTTTCGATGATTGAAATCCGATCAACTTCGGCCAGAAACTAGAACCTTGACCTTGTGATTCCAAATAGTGCAATGTGTGAAAAGTCATGCGACTGCCGATGCGGGAATACAACTCTGGAATATCTGCAGCAGGCACTGCGATTTCATAGGCAATTTCCCCGACGACAACGAGAGCCGCTGTCTCTTCTAACGATTCGAGAATGCCTTCAATGCGATTGATCATTGCTGCTTGCGAGTTTATCCGCTTGTGATCTGCTCGATGCGTCCTTTGCCATCACTATCTACAGTTGCGCCAAGTGCAGCGCCCATTTGGATCCGCACTTTCAGCGTCCACGCCGATTCTTCGCCAACCGCAGGCGGTGGCACGACCGCCATCAAACGCACGCGCGCGCGACTTCTGCGAAAAAGACTCCAGAATGGATTCCCACAAGGGGGAATTCCGTCGAGTAAGAAAACCGCAACGGGAGTTTTTGTTCGGGCAGCGATCATCGCAAGTCCAGGATGAAAAAGTTGTATTCGCCCATGTGGACGTGCGATTCTCCCTTCTGGAAAAATTCCCACGATCCCACCACTCGCCAAATGGCGAAACGCCTCGCGTAAAGCTGCCGAACCACCGAATTCTTCGACAGGGATGATTTTCAGTCGCTGCCAAAAACGGTTCAACAATGGGATCATCATCTTCCGCTCCATCATCCAGCGAATTGGACGAGGGCAATACACCTGCAAAAGAACTGGATCCAAGCCAGAAACATGATTTGATGCAACGATCAGCCCGCCACTTGGCGGCACATCGGCCAAACCATCGTGAATCAAAGGCGCGCCCTCCCAGTGTGATCGGTGAAACCACCGCACATAAAAACTGAGTATCGGGAGGATGAATTTCAGCACTCCTGTAAATCGTTCGGTTTGAAGCGTTGAATCATGCATATCAGTTTTGGTTTCGCCGTTATATTGGGGGAGATTTGGACTGAAGACGGAATGAGGGTTGCAGAAAGATGGTCAACGAATAGGACACGAATGCCTCGACGCGACGACATACAAACGATACTCATCATTGGCTCAGGACCGATTGTCATCGGTCAAGGGTGCGAATTCGACTATTCAGGAACGCAAGCATGCAAAGCTCTGCGGGAGGAAGGGTATCGCGTCGTGCTTGTCAATTCGAATCCTGCAACGATTATGACCGATCCCGCGTTGAGCGATCGAACATATATCGAACCGATCACCCCAGAAGCAGTCGAGAGAATTTTCGCCAAAGAAAAATCACTCGGTCATCCAATTGACGCTGTCCTTCCAACAATTGGCGGACAGACCGCGTTGAACTGCGCGTGCGTGCTCTACGACCGCGGAATTCTTGAAAAGTATGGCGTCGAAATGATCGGCGCATCACGCGAAGCGATTCGCCGCGCGGAAGATCGCGAAGCGTTTCGCGAAATCGTTCGTCGGCTTGGATTGCATCAGCCGCATTCGAAGACCGTCACAAACATCGAAGACGCGCGTGTATTTCTGGAAGAGATCGGCTTGCCAGCGATCATTCGTCCCGCGTTCACACTTGGCGGCAGCGGTGGTGGCATCGCATACAACGTGGAAGAATTCGAGGACATCATTCGTCGCGGACTTTCCGCCAGCATGATTGGTCAAGTGCTCATCGACCAAAGCGCACTTGGATGGAAGGAATACGAACTTGAAGTTGTCCGCGATCACAAAGACAATTGCATCGTTGTTTGCTCGATCGAAAATATCGACGCGATGGGCGTGCACACGGGGGATTCGATCACGGTCGCGCCGATTCAGACACTGACTGACCGTGAATATCAACGGATGCGCGACGCATCCTTCGCAATCATGCGATCGGTCGGCGTTGATACGGGCGGATCCAACGTGCAATTCGCAATCAATCCTGCGAATGGCCAGATGGTTGTTGTCGAGATGAACCCGCGCGTTTCGCGATCATCCGCGCTCGCATCAAAGGCGACAGGATTTCCCATCGCGCGCATCGCCGCAAAATTAGCGGTGGGATATTCGCTCGACGAATTGCGCAACGACATCACAGGGTCGACGAGCGCATGCTTCGAGCCATCGATCGATTATGTCGTTGTCAAGATGCCGCGGTGGACATTCGAAAAGTTCCCTGAAGCTGACGAAACGCTCACCACGCAAATGAAGAGCGTGGGCGAGGCGATGTCGATCGGCCGCACATTCAAAGAGGCGCTACAAAAAGCAATTCGCTCGATGGAAGTCAAGCGATTTGGATTCGGACTCGATGCGAATGACAAGTGGCTTGCAGGTCGTCGTGCAGCGAAACAGGAATTAGCGGACGGGTCACTTCCAGTTTGGCCGATTCCCGAAGAACTTTTGCGCCGCAAGTTGACGGTGCCAAGTCAGGGGCGACTGTATTTCGTTCGGTATGCGCTGAAGATGGGATGGACCATCGAACAAGTTGCGCAATCAACCGGATATGACAGATGGTTCGTAGATCAGCTCAAGCAACTTGTGGAGTTCGAAGATGTTCTCTGCGCGGTCGATCGATTGGAAGACCTCCCCGCAGACTCGCTTCGCCGAGCAAAGCAATTCGGATATTCCGACGCGCAGTTGGCATTCCTTTATATGGGCAGCATCTCGACGAAAAGTATTCTCGCTGTGCGCGCGCATCGCAAGCGATTGAAAGTTGAACCCGTCTTCAAATTGGTCGATACATGCGCAGCAGAATTTGAAGCCGTCACGCCATACTTCTATTCCACATATGAAACGCCCGTATTCAACGCTGGAATAGCCGTTGTCGACGACGAAATTCGAATCTCGCCTCGTCCGAAGATCATCATTCTTGGCGGCGGTCCAAATCGAATCGGTCAAGGAATCGAATTCGATTATTGCTGCTGCCAAGCCGCATTCGCCTGTGCTGATATGGGCTTCGAGAGCGTAATGATCAATTCGAATCCCGAAACGGTCTCAACCGATTATGACACCAGCGATCTTCTCTTCTTTGAACCGCTGACCCTCGAAGATGTATTGAATGTGATCGAACGGCTGAATGGCGGCGGTGTCGACGTGAAGAATCGCTCAGGTGGAGTCGCTGGAGTGATCGTGCAATTCGGCGGACAAACTCCGCTCAATCTTGCGCATGGACTTCACGCCGCCGGAGTACCGCTGATCGGTACTGGCATCGACTCGATCGACTTGGCCGAAGATCGTGATCGATTCAAGGCGATGCTGGAAGAACTTGGAATGAATCAACCACCAAGTGGAATTGCGCGCAGTTTGAACGACGCGCTGCAAATCGCGCAGCGCATTGGATATCCCGTGCTTGTCCGTCCGTCGTATGTCCTTGGTGGTCGCGGTATGGAAACATGCTTCGATGAAACGAGTTTGAAGCGATATATGTCCGAAGCGGTCGATATCAGCGAACTCGCTGATCGTCCGATTCTCATCGATCGTTTTCTTTCAGATGCAATCGAAATCGATGTCGATGTTGTTTCTGATTTCATTCCAAACGAAGAAAGTCGATCGTCTGCGATCACACTTCACGCCAGCGAATCCAGAGCTGTGGTCTGCGGTGTGATGGAACATATCGAAGAAGCCGGCATTCATTCGGGCGATTCGACATGCACAATTCCACCTTATTCCCTGCCGAAATCGATGGTTGATCGAGTTGCCACTCAAGCGCGCGCACTCGCCAAGCGACTGAAGGTGCGCGGATTGATGAATGTGCAGATGGCATGCAAGGACGACGTGCTGTACATCTTGGAAGTCAATCCTCGTGCTTCACGCACCGCACCATTTGTCAGCAAGGCAAAGGGAGTTTCGTGGGCACGCGTTGCTGCGAAGGTGATGATGGGAGCATCCTTGGATCAATTGAATATTCACGAAACCGCAGACGCAAATTTCTTCTCCGTGAAGGAATCAGTTTTCCCTTTCGCAAAGTTCCCAGGCGTTGATGTGATCCTCGGTCCAGAAATGCGTTCGACTGGCGAGGTGATGGGCGCGGATCGTTCCCTCCCCGTCGCATTCGCCAAGGCGCAGATGGCAGCGGGTGTGATGCTGCCGACAAGCGGTAAGGTTTTTCTTTCAGTGCGCGAAAGCGACAAGCGCGCTGCGATCGACATTGCACGCAGTCTTATTGCCGCTGGGTTCACGCTGATTTGCAGTCGCGGAACGCACGAGTATCTCGCAACCAATGGCGTGAAATCAGAACTTGTGCCAAAGATTGCAGAAGGTCAACGACCAAACGTTCTAGATCTCATCCGCTCAGGCGAAATCGTGCTGATCATTAATACTCCCACTCGCAAGGGGGCGCACACAGATGAAGGTCGCATTCGCGCGGGTTCCGTGCGCTCCGGAACGCCGATCATGACGACAGTGGCAGGCGCTCGTGCAGCAGTTCAGGCAATTTCCGCCTTGCAAATCGGCGCGTGGGATGTCTGTGCAATTCAGGATTATTTCCCACATCTCGCTCGGCCAGCTTTGCCTGTGGCCGCTCCAACAATGAACGTCTGATCGACACTTTTCGAAGCAACGCTAGACTTCGGTACTCATGAACAGCATCATTCCACTGACTGGCGGCATCCCCCAACTGATCGTTAATGTAATTGTGATCGTTGTGATGCTTCACGTGCTTCTTGGCGGCTGCGCATACGGCGTTATGTTGGAACGCAAACTGAGTGCGTGGATGCAAGATCGTGTCGGCCCAAATCGCGTTGGTCCCAAAGGATTACTGCAACCAATTGCTGACGGCTTGAAATTCATCATGAAGGAAGAGCACACTCCGCATGGTGCGGATGCCGTGCTGTTCACACTTGGTCCAGGACTCACCATTATTCCTGCAATGGCCGCATTCGTCATCATCCCCTGGGGAGGAATTCTCGATCTCGGTTCGCTCCCTTCAGCGATCACATCCTTTCTGGGTATTGGTCCATCGCTTGTGAAAGTTGTTGGCGCAAATTTGAATGTCGGCGTGATCTACCTGATCGCAGTCACCAGTCTTGGCGTCTACGGAGTCGCGCTCGGCGGTTGGGCCAGTAACAGCAAGTTTTCATTTCTCGGCGGACTTCGTGCAAGTGCGCAAATGATTTCATACGAAATTCCAATGGGGCTTTGCCTGCTTTGTGTGATCTTGATCACTGGCTCGCTCGAGCCTTACGCCATCATCACCCATCAACAGCAGTTCAGTTGGAATGTGATTCAGCAACCGCTCGCTGCGATCCTCTTCTATACATGCATGTTGGCGGAATCGAATCGTGCGCCCTTCGACCTTGCCGAAGCAGAGAGCGAATTGGTCGGTGGATTCCACACCGAATATTCGTCAATGCGCTTCGCAATGTTTTTCCTCGCAGAATATTTCCACGTCATCACAGGGTCGGCCTTCTTCGCATTGCTTTTCCTCGGCGGATGGAGCGTGAATCCATTTGGCGGACTCGTTCCTGCAAGTTGGAATTGGGATCTTCCACTTGTTGGAGGAATCGGCTTGATCCTTCTGCAAATGGCAATCATGCTTGGAAAGACCGCGTTTATGGTCTCTTTCACCATGGCAATTCGTTGGACTCTGCCGCGATTCCGTTTCGATCAACTGATGAAGCTCGCATGGCAGGGGATGATCCCAGTCTCGATTCTGCTCTTGGCCTCTGCAGCCGTGATGACCTATTTCGGTATCACGCAATACATGTGGATTGCAACGGGCGGATGCTTGGCGATCATTTGGATTGCCTTTCCATTTATGCCTCGTCAAGAAAATCCAAATCGCCGCATTCCAATTATCGGCAGTCGATTCTCGCCACTTCCAGACGAACGAGTGGTTACAGCATCAAGTCATCCCATCGCTCTCAACGATGCAGCGATTCCAGATCCCCGTCAAGGGACGATGTCCATCCACTGATCCGTGCGCCTTTCCTTCCTCGACATTCTGCGCTCGATCTTCGCCCTCGCACGATTGGCGTTGTCTTCGAAGTTTCGTATGCGCAGCAGATATTGGAAATGGCGCGATGAAACTGCTTTCGGTTTGAACTCATCTTCGATTCCACGCGGCGCCCGTCTGCATGCGATGTTGGAGTATGGCGCGTGGGTCGCTCGCATGCGACAACTCATGCGCTGACTTGCGTTTTCCCATCATCATCGGTTACAGTTCGCTTGTGGTGAATTTCAACGCCACATGACTCGACAACACTTGTGTTTCTTTGCAGGCGCCGACCGAACTCCGACTCGACCGGCGCCTGCGTTTTTTTGATCTGCGCTTTTTCTTAAATCGGTGAATTCGGCTCAATCAGACATAGAATGCCAAGCGTGTCGAAAGTGAAAACCAGTTTCGTCTGCAACGAATGCGGCGCAATCTCTCCGCGTTGGGCGGGTCGTTGTGTGGAATGTGGAGCATGGGATTCGGTCGAACCATTTCAAGGAAGCGACACAGAAGGTGATGACTCATCTCGATCGGCTATCGATGGTGTTTCTCCATCCGCCGCGCCGATGGCGGAAATTTCACCACTCGAAGTTCCAAGATTGCCAACAGGCATCAGCGAATTTGATCGAACGCTCGGAGGTGGTTTGGTTCCAGGCAGCGCGGTCTTGGTGGGAGGCGATCCTGGAATTGGCAAAAGTACGCTGCTTTTACAGGCGTTTTCCGCATTAGCGGCACGAGGCGAGCGTGTGCTCTATGCCAGCAGCGAAGAGAGCGCTCAGCAAGTCAAGTTGCGCGCGGAGCGAATTCTTGGCGAGATGACATCAGCAACTCGTGATGCAAATTTATTCCTCCTCGCAGAAAGTTCAGTTGCGCGAATCACCAATGAAGCACGCAGAGTCCGTGCGTCTGTGCTTGCCATAGACAGCATTCAACTCGTCCACAGACATGACGCAGATGCATTGCCGGGATCGATGACCCAACTTCGCAGATGTTGCATGGAACTCGTGCAATTCGCAAAGACAACGGGCACAGTGGTGATGATCGTCGGCCATGTCACAAAGGAGGGCGACCTCGCAGGACCAAAGCTGCTCGAACATCTTGTTGATGTCGTTCTCTCGTTCGAAGGTGATCGTCATCACGCATACCGCCTCGTTCGTGCAAGCAAGAATCGCTTTGGTTCGACTCACGAGATCGGACTCTTCGAAATGACTGGCGAAGGATTGGCCGAAGTCGACGAAAGTGCGCTCGCTGCGGCGAATGCAACCGATGCAAGACCAGGAACCGCAATTGTGCCCGTGATGGCAGGCAGTCGCGTGTTGCTTGCAGAAATTCAGGCACTTGCAGTTGCTGGATTTCTCGGCAGTGCCAAACGCAAAGCAAGTGGCATGGATAGCGGCAGACTCTCGATGATGATCGCGGTTCTTGAAAAACATGGTGGACTTCGACTCGCAGACCAAGATATTTATGCAAGCGTTGCCGGCGGACTGCGAATCATCGAACCAGCTGTTGATCTGGCGGTTTGCTTGTCGATCGCCGGTGCTCATTTGGCGCGCGCGCTTCCTCCCGCAACCGCAGTTCTTGGTGAAGTTGGTTTGTCAGGAGAAATTCGTCCAGTTCGAGCGCTCGACCAACGGGTCGCAGAAGCGATTCGCCGCGGTTGCTCCACTGTTCTTGTTCCATCAGGTCAAACAGACTCAATCAAACGGCATGGCAGTGCGATCGTTTCGATTCGCACCATTTCGCAGGCACTTGAACTATTATCACCAGTGGCTCGAATGAACTGATCGCTCTGTCAATACATCATGTCAGACTTCCTCACGATCGCGGGTATGCCCCGCCAAGAATTACTGCGGCTGATTGCTGCAACGCGAAAGAATGTTCCAATTGCTGAGGGTCGTTCACCCAATCGAACAACGCTCAGCGGCCGAGTGATTGCAAACTTGTTTTTCGAAGATTCGACTCGCACTCGCTGCAGTTTCGAGACGGCAGTGCATCGCCTTGGCGGACAAGTTTTCAATTTGACCCCAAGCGGTTCGAGTATCAGCAAGGGCGAATCTTTGGTCGACACCGCGCGCAATATTGAGTGCATGGGAGTCGCGGCAATCGTTGTCCGATGCGCAGTATCAGGCGGAGCGAAAATGGTTGCGGATGGAGTGAAGTGCCCAGTCATCAGCGCAGGCGATGGACGCCACGAACATCCAACGCAGGCAATACTGGATGTCTCCACTTTGATGGAGGAATTCGGTTCTGTGGAAGGTCGAATTGTCGCGATTGTCGGCGACATCACCAACAGTCGAGTTGCTCGATCGGTCACCCACGCACTTTCAACATTGGGCGCGCATGTGCGCTTGGTCGGCCCGCCGACGCTGGTTTCCAAATCCTTTGAGCGAATTACGCAAGGTCCTGGCACTGTTTCGACGATGAACAATTTAGATTCTGCCCTCGATGGGGTCGATGCTGTCATGATGTTGCGCGTTCAATTCGAACGCGCCGCAGGAGGGGCTGTTTCCAGTGATTATCGTCAAATGTTCGGACTCACTCCGCAGCGAATCGCAAAACTTGCTTCTCATGTCATCATCTTGCATCCTGGACCGATGAACCGAGGGATTGAAATTGACGATCGAGTCGCCGATGACCCCCAAAGAAGCCGAATTCTTCGCCAAGTCACCCATGGGGTGGCCGCTCGTATGGCAGTATTGGAAATGGTTTTGCTGGAAACCACTCCAGAAAAATCTCCTGTCACAAATTCCAATTCGCCTGCGGAGCATCGTATTGAAGTCTGATGCTTTGAATGCCGATTCTCTCAGTCTCTCCGTTATGTCTCCAAACGAAATCTTTCGCTATTCTTTACTCTTCAATTTCCACCTCGAATCAACTTGAACTGATGTTGTCACCTATGTCTTGTTTTACTAACAAAAAAATCAATCCGAATCGCCGAATGGTTTCGTGCGTGGCAATTGTTGCATTGCTCTTCGCAGTTGGTTGCGAGTCAGATTCGTATATGAACCCAAGCGTTACTGGCTATTACGAAAATACGCCAACAACTATGCCTGTGCTGGATCGAATTGATGTGATCGAGGCTCCAGAAGAGCCCCTTGGGGTGACTGGTCCGCCAGAGGCTCAGGACCTGATTGTGAACTCTCTTCAATATCGTCTTGCTGCTGGCGACGAAGTTGGAGTCGAAATCTACGAATTGATTACTGTTGGTAGAACAGAAAATGCACTTCGCATTGTCGATCAAGGCGGATACATTCGTCTACCAACGATCAATGAAGTGAAGGCCGCTGGTCTGACCTTGGAAGAGTTGCGCGAGGCCATCCGAGCGAAGTTGGAAGCCTTCATTAAAAACCCAGTCGTGACTGTTGATATCCAGAAGGGTCGAAGTTTTGAATTCACGATTCAGGGCGCCATTCAGAATGCGGGAGTCTTCGCCCTCAACAAGCCTGATTTTCGACTGACGAATGCCATCGCTTTGGCTGGTGGCGCAGACGTGGTTGCTGAACGAGTGCTTGTTGTGCGTGCGATGTCAACGGAAGCGGATGTTGAAACTGCTGCAAAGACCGATTCGACGCCACAGACAACAGATAGATCTGCTGCCACAAATCCTGCAAATTTAGGGCAATCCACGACGACTTCAATGCCAGCATCTTCTGCAGGAACAACCGCGGCACCAGTCGATATCGAATCGCTAATCAATAAATTGAGCGAAGGTGAATCGGCACCAACTCCCGCGCCAACTCCCGCACCAACTCCCGCGCCAACTTCTGCGCCAACTTCTGCGCCAACTTCTGCTCCAACTTCTGCGCCAACTGGAGGCGGACTCGAACCAGTACCTGCAATTGAACCACCTCCACCTCCAGCACCAGCACCAGCACCTGCACCAGTACCAAGTCCAGGCGCAGTAAGCGGAATGCAAGCTCCGCCACTTGTTGACATCGATACTCTCGAACCTATTTCTGTCGCTGATGCACCGAATGTCAACTCGCAAAACGCAACTCAACAGACACCAGCGTCACAACTTTCCAACGAAGGCGATTCATTCATCTTCGATGTGAACAGTCAACAGTGGGTTCGACTCCGCGGAACAAATATTCCCAAGCTGCCAGAAATTGTTTCAGACCCAACGAAGACAACTGCAGTCGGTTCCGCTATCACGGGAGATGCGGCGAAATTGGGCGACGGTTCGAATTTGAAGGTCAAAGATCCGCGCTCAATCTTCAAGACTCGAATTATTGACGTTGACTATGACCGCCTTGTCCGAGGAGATCCTTCGCAGAACGTGGTCGTCCGACCAGGCGATGAAATTTATTTGCAATTCCCTCCGATCGGCGTTGTCTACATTGATGGCGAAATCAGCCGGCCTGGAGTTTTCCAATTGCCTTCTTACGGTCGCCTGACTCTCAGTCGCCTTGTTGCTGCTGCTGGCGGATTGACCGAAATCGCAATTCCAGAACGAGTTGACTTGGTGCGGCGCCTTCCCGGTGGAAGAGAAGCGGCAATTCGGGTCAATTTGGGCGCAATCCGGAATATGTCGGAGCCGGACATCATCCTGAAGAAGGATGACCATGTGATTATAGGAACCAACTTCTGGGCTACTCCACTCGCTGTTTTCCGTAATGGTCTGCGAATGACTTATGGATTCGGCTTTTTATTGGACAGAAATTGGGGTAACGACGTCTTCGGTCCACCGCCTGACAATCTCAGTATCAGCAGATGATTATCAACAGATGATTTGAAGACAATTATTACAGTTTGGCTACTAGAAGGCTTATGAAACTGCCGAACTATTACAGAGCAAATTCTGTAAACATCAGTTCTGTGTCAGGTCGGAATGTCACAATAGTGCAACAACATTGTCTGTCACCATAAGCCAATCTAAATTCTCGAAGCCCGCTGATGCAACAAGGGAGGTCGCTTTATCAAATGCGACGCTCATCACCGCGGGAGGCATTCTGCTCGCACTCTTTTGCGTGGTCTTCTTCGATTTCTTCCAAAGGCAATTTTTATTCGCGTGGACTCAGCCAAGCGACTGGGGCCACACACTGCTGATCCCCGTGATCTCTGGGTACTTCATCTGGTTGCGACGCTCAGAATTGAGTCAGCTCCAGCCATTCAAACAATGCTGGTGGGGATTGATGCCGATTACGCTGGGTGTCGGTTGGTACATGATTTGTGTGTTTGGTCCAAAGCCTTTGTTCCACCACAACATTATGTCAGCAGGAATCGCCTTGTCATTATTTGGGACCGCGTGGTTGCTCTTCGGAACAGTCGCGATGCGCTGGCTCTGGTTTCCAATTGCTTTTACCTGTGTCTTTGCACAGACACTCTCCGAAGTCCTGTTGAACAAGGTCACCTTTCAGATGCAGGATATTGCCGCATATGGCGCTCATTTCTTGCTGACCGTGATTGGAACCGAAGTCGACCGCAATGGAAACACATTGACTGTTTGGTCGGACGGAATCGCTCATCCGCTGAATGTTGCCGAAGCTTGTTCAGGAATGCGAATGCTCGTCGCCTTCTTGGCCCTTGGAGTTTTTCTTGCATATACGAATCTGAAGGGTTGGTGGCAGAGGTCCCTCCTTGTTTTGTGTGGCGTGCCGATTGCCATACTCGTCAACATGATTCGCATCGCTTCGATGGGAATTCTGACGCAATATGACCAAAACTTTGTTGACGGCGAATTTCACGAACTCGTTGGAGTTCTGTGGATGTTGCCTGCACTCTTTCTTTATATGGGAACACTGTGGGTGATCCGCAATCTCATAGTCGATGAGACTGAGGTGCAGCATGCGGTTTAAGCCAAGTATTCGGGTGGCATTCGCTGCGGTTGTCATCGTTCTCATCTCATCCGCAGTTGGTTTTCGCGCGAGTGTGTCAGCCCTCAATCTTTACCTTCGCAAAGAGTCTGTGCCGCTACGAGATTCGCTCGACACGATCCCGATGAAATTAGGTCGGTGGAAGCGCGTCGGAGTCGACTCGCGTCTCGGTGAGGCGATGGTCGAAAGTCTTGGAACTCGCTTCTATTTAGATCGTCACTATGCAATCGACGGCAACCCAGCCAATGGAGTCATGACATTACACATCGCCTATTACACGGGCATGATCGATGCGATTCCACACGTGCCTGAGCGTTGTTGGGGAGCAGCAGGTTTGGTCATGATCTCTCAACCCTCTACGAAAGACGTTCAAGTCGATCGCTCAAAGTGGGATTTGGTTTCTGGGCCAAAGAATTTGTCGACGGGATCGATTTATCCATCGGCAACAGTCGTTGATCCAGTAACTCGGCGCGAGGAAACAGTCTTCTTGCCAATCGGCGAGACCGAAATGTCGGTCACAGTCTTTCAGGACGAAGCCAACCCGAAGTTTCGCCTAGTCGGCGGCTATTTGTTTATTGCAAACGCTCGTTTTACGTCATCGCCGAATGTCGTCAAGACCTACGCCTTTGACCTCTCGAGCCGTTATTCGTATTACTGTAAAGTTCAGTGTTCAATGCTTGTCAAAGACAGTGATCCGGCTGTCGAAAAATGGTCTGAACTTACCGCAGATCTTCTCTCTGAATTGCTCCCGTCACTCATGCGGCGATTGCCGGACTGGACTCTGATCGAAGCCTCACAATCCAAGGAATAATAATCAATGTCAACATCCTCAAAGAAATCAAAGATAAATAAAAAGTTCATCATGCTTGTTGGCGGGTTTCTTTTGTTCTCTGCTGTCGTTCTTGGGGGCATCTTCTATTGGTCCTACAGCGCCGCGCCAGAACGAAATGTCAAGTTGGGTGACGAACTTGTTGTCACGGCCAAGGCCGCGGAAGCCGCGGGGAATGCTGATGAGGCTTATAAAAAATACCAAGAAGCAATCTCACGATTTGGGCGTGCCATAAGCAAGAAGCCAAACAATTTGGTGTACACACAGAAAATAATCGATGCGCTCGATCTTATGACGCCGAAGACTTCAGGTGATGCACAGGAGCTCTATCAAACTCGGGAATCGTATTTGCAGCGGCGTGCTCGCTCCGCGCCAGAGAATGGAGAAGTCTGGTTGCAGCTCATCAATTCTCTCAACGAGCGAGCACTGTTGTTTAACCAGTCAGACTTGTGGAAGAAAGTCGCCGAAGTATGCGAAGATGCGATGGACAGAATTCCTCCGACGAGCCCACAGTTTGCCCTTATTCAAAGCACAGGTATTTGTGCAGAATTA
>CAJCCX010000005.1 GCA_903961015.1 uncultured bacterium | reverse complement strand
GCCACCGAATTTCTCGATGCCATCACGCGCACGCGCCTTCAATTGCTCGAGCGTCATTCCGCTTTTTGCTACCCCGACGATCGGGACATTCAGCACGCCGCGACGAACAAGAGATTGCAGGGCAGCAAAGGTTTTCTTGTGAGCAAGATCACCCGTGGCGCCGAAAAACACCATCGCATCTGCAGGAATATGATTCGCCATATCAGGATCCTTTTTTGTCGGCAGGTTTTTCCAAGTGTCCACCGAAGCCCATGCGCATTGCTGAGCAAACCTTGTTTGCGAAGTCGGATTGCCCGCGGCTTTCGAATCGATCCATCAATGCTGCGCTGAGAACATGAACAGGAACGCCTTCTTCAATTGCAGCAAGAATCGTCCAGCGGCCTTCGCCAGAATCAGAGACTCGCCCAGCGAATGTGGTGAGATCCTTGTCGCTGGCAAATGCCTGCGCAGTCAGATCCAAGAGCCATGATGCGATCACGCTGCCTCGGCGCCAGACTTCGGTCACTTCTGGAAGATCGAATTGGTACATGAAATCACTTGGATCTCGCAGGGGAGTTGTTTCTGCGTCGATTTCGCGCGTGTGCATTCCTGCATCTGCGTGACGCAGGATATTCAAGCCCTCTGCATAGGCAGCCATCATTCCATATTCAATTCCGTTGTGAACCATCTTGACGAAATGTCCTGCTCCAGAAGGTCCGCAGTGCAGATAGCCCTGTTCGGCAGTTCCCTTCGACTTGCGCCCAGGAGTTGGAGGTGCGCTTGCTTTGCCCGGAGCGAGTGCGCTGAAGATTGGATCCAAGCGAGTGACGACTTTCACGTCGCCACCGATCATCTGTGAATAGCCGCGTTCGAGTCCCCAAACTCCGCCGGAAGTTCCGCAGTCGACATAGTGCATTTTCTTTTCAGCAAGAATCTTTGAGCGACGAATATCATCCTTGTAATAGGAATTTCCGCCGTCAATGATGGCATCGTCCGCAGAAAGCAGGGGGAGAAGTTCGTTGATGGACTGATCAACATAAGCCGCTGGAATCATCAGCCAAACGTGGCGAGGTCCAGTCAGTTTCTTGGTCAGGTCAGCAAGACTTGTCGCACCAACTGCTCCAGCTTTGACAAGTTCGGCAATCGCTTCAGCGCTGCGATCAAAGACCACCACTTGATGTCCAGCTTTCAAGAGACGCAGAGTCATATTCGCGCCCATACGTCCGAGCCCAATCATTCCTAATTGCATTTTGATCTCTCCTGTGTTGATCGTTTTAAAGTGTGGTTGAGAAGCGTGGCAAGAGTAGCGATATTTTGGGGAGGTGTTTTTCCAAGCCTTGCTATGATGGACTGCTCGACAGAATATTCTCTGGCATAGAGTTTTTACGGAGTATTGATTGGCACGAAAAGAACGAAAAAAGATAGGTGAACTGCTGGTTGAAGCTGGCGTTGCGACGGTCGCAAAGATCGAAGAGGCTGTTGCATCTGCAAAGAGTTCACGCAAGCGAACTGGAGAAGTCCTTGTTGAAATGAACGTTTGTTCTGACGAGGATGTCGCACGTGCGCTTGGGCGTCAGTTTGGGATGGAGTTTGTGAATCTCGAGCGGCCCGAGGGATTGAATCGCGTCAACAAGAAATTGCTCAGCGAGGATCAAATCAAGAAGTTCCTCATTCTGCCTTTGGACGAAAAGGTTGGGAATACAATGAAGATTCTCATTCATGATCCAATGGATCTGGATGCTCTCACTGCCTTGCAGTTTCGATTGAATTGCCAATTCGAAAAGTTCATTACCAGCCGCTCTCAGTTGCGCGAATTTGTCGAAGGTGGAAAGTCTGCTTCGAGTTTGTTAAACAAGATGTCCGTCGTGACCGCTTCGATCACGCAAACGCATGACCGAACGAAAGACAGCAGTCAGGATCGTTCGAGTCAAGATAAATCGCAAGATGCTTCGGTCGATCGAGACAAGCTTCAGAAAATTGATGAAGGTGCGCTGAAGGTTGTAGATCGAATGATCATCAACGCAGTGACAAATCGAGCAAGTGATATTCACATCGAGCCGATGAAGACATCTGTCCGTCTACGTTTTCGTATCGACGGTTCATGCATTGACATCACTCCTCCCATCCCGAAGAAACTACAAAGTTCGGTCATCGCACGCATTAAGTTGATGGCGGGTATCAACATTTCGGAACGGCGAATTCCGCAAGACGGTCGCATCAAGTTTTCAGTCGAAGGTTCACCGATTGATTTCCGAGTCAGTTCATGTCCGGCAATCTGGGGAGAGAGCATTGTCTTGCGAATTTTGCGCCCAGAATCCGCGCGAATTGGACTTCTCAATCTTGGACTGCAGCAGGACACGCTCGACACTTTTAACAAAGTCATTCGTCGTCCAAACGGAATTTTTCTTGTGACTGGCCCGACAGGTTCTGGAAAAACGACGACGCTCTATTCCGCGCTGAATGATCTCAATCGTCCTGATAAGAAGATCATTACAGCAGAAGATCCAGTGGAATTTTCTTTCAAGGGGATCAATCAAGTTCAGGTGCGCGAGAGCATTGGTTTGACATTTCCAATCATTCTGAAGTCCATGTTGCGTCAAGCGCCCAACGTGATTCTGGTCGGAGAAATTCGAGATCGTGAAGTAGCGGATATTGCAATTCAGGCTGCACTCACAGGGCATTTGGTTTTTTCCACGCTCCACACAAATGACGCTGCAAGCGCAATCACTCGTCTTGTTGACATGGGTGTCAAACCATTTCTTGTTGCAAGTTCAATTCAGGCAGTTTTGGCACAGCGTCTTGCACGCATTTTGTGTTCTGAGTGCAAGGTTCGAGATGAAAATCCAGACGCAAACTGGTTAAGGCTCGCGGGAATCACCGCTGAAGAAGCCGCTCGGAGCACGTTGATGAAGCCTGTTGGATGTCCGAAATGTTCGCACACTGGATATCACGGGCGGCGAGGCGTCTATGAAATGATGGTCATGAACTCCGAAATTCGCGATCTCGCATTTCAGCGAGCAACCGTAACGAAAATCCGACAAGCAGCAGTGCGTGCTGGAATGCGAACGCTCCTCGGTGATGGCAAGATCAAGGTGCTCAACGGTATGACAACCGCTGACGAGGTTGCGAAATTCGCACAGGCCGATATTTCTTCGTGATGGTTTTCAGTCAAGTTGATAGTGTGTTTGAAAGTTTGTTCATAAAAAGGAGTCATTTCGATGTCATCTGGTGAAGTCACAAGCGGGCCAACAACGACTGAAAGTACGATGCAGATGGATCGTCTGCTCGATACGGTTGTTCGGCAGGGTGCATCCGATCTGCACATCAGTATTGGTCGACCGCCCACTCTGCGCCTGAATGGTCGCCTTCGATCTCTTGCGACCAAAGTGCTCGGTCCTGAAGACACAATGTCTTTGATGAAGCAGATTGCGCCAGAAAAGAATCAACAAGAACTCCAGGAAAGAGGTGGTTCTGATTTCGGGATCGCATTTGGAACTGCGGCTCGATTCCGTTGCTCTATTTTTAAGCAGCGTGATAGTGTGGCAATGGTTCTTCGCCAGATTCCAAATCGGCTGATGACATTCTCGGAAATCGGATTGCCCGACATTTGCTTGGAACTTATTCGGCGTCCACGAGGATTGTTTCTTGTTACAGGCCCAACCGGAAGCGGTAAATCAACTTCGTTGGCCACGATGATCGACATCATCAATGACACGCTTGAACGTCATATTGTGACTGTCGAAGACCCCATCGAGTTCTATCACTATCACAAGAAGTCTGTGGTCAATCAGCGTGAAGTAGGGTCGGACGTTTCGTCATTTAGTGAGGCTCTTAAGCGTGTATTGCGTCAAGATCCTGACGTTATTCTCGTCGGTGAAATGCGCGATCTCGAAACTATTGAAGCTGCAATCCGCGCTGCCGAAACAGGCCATTTGGTTTTCGGAACTTTGCATACGACCGGTGCGGCGGGAACTATCAACCGAATCATCGACGCCTTCCCAACCAATCAGCAGGAGCAGATTCGTGTTCAACTTTCGGTGACTCTGATCGCCGTGCTCAGCCAAGTGTTGCTCGTCCGAAAGGACAAACCAGGGCGGTTGGCGGCTTATGAGTTCTTAATGGTTACCCCTGCAATCTCGAACCTCATTCGTGAGAACAAAACCTTCCGAATCGACTCCGCTATCCAGACTGGGAAGCGGTTCAGCATGCAGTTGCTTGATGACCATCTTTGGAGGATGTTCAGTCAGGATCAAATCAGCGCCGAAGAAATGATTGACAAGGGGAAGAATCCTGGCGCACTTCGGGACAAGGTTCATAAGTCTGGATCCACAGTCGGCAGAGCCGAATGGGATGAAGAGGATGTGAAGGGGGATTGATTCCCAATCATAACTCCGTATTTTCGACTTCGAAAACCACGAATCATAATGCAAACTCCGATTTTTGCATTGAAAAGCCATAATTCAGCGTATACTTAAGAGAGATAACTATGCCAGAAATTGAGCTCGAAATTGACCCTTCGCAGTTAAAGAACCGAAAGCTTGGTCGGATTTTGACAAAGCTCGGCAAGCTGACAAGAGAGCAAGTACATGCTGCCTTGGAAGTGCGGACGAACAATCCTGCAAACGCAAAGAAGAAGATTGGCGAAGTGATGTTGGAAATGGGGTTGGTCACGGCTCAAGATATCGCAGTTGCTTTGGCTGGGCAGAGAGGTTTCCGTTTCAAAAAACTCGCAGGGCTGGTGATTCCCCAAGAGACTCTTCGAGCATTTACATCGGAGGCTGCAAATGTAATGCGCGTCGTTCCTCTGGAGATAGATCCGCAGGCGAAAACCATTACCGTCGCCATCGGCTCGCATGCAAATTTCCAGGCGGTCGACAACCTACGGATGAATATGTTCGCAGGCTATGAGATCTCGGTTGTGGTTTCTCCAGTCGCCGACATAGACGAGATCATTCGACGCGAATACGCGAAAAAAACCGATGCTGTTGATTTGTTTTCGGAGGTCAATCGAGCCGAAGCGGTGAAGAATCTTCAAGGGCGTGGAGACTCGATTGATGTCGCGTCTCTTGAAGATGCGGGGAGTGATAACGCGGTTGTTCGCTTGGTGACGAATATGCTGGCTCAGGCGATCGCCAATGGCGCTTCTGATATTCATCTTGAACCTTTCGAAGATGAATTCAAAATGCGCTATCGCATCGACGGAGTTTTGTATGAGATGAAAACTCAGCCGAAGGAAATCGCAATGGCGATCGTCAGTCGCATCAAGATCCTTTCAAAACTAGATATTGCAGAGCGTCGTTTGCCTCAGGACGGGCGAATCAGCTATCAGTTGGCCGCTGATAAGGAGCCGATCGATCTTCGAGTTGCAGTTTTGCCCACGATGTATGGCGAATCAGTCGTGCTTCGTGTGCTGGATCGCTCTGCAGTCCAACTCGAGCTGGATCGCATTGGATTGCGTGAAGACGAACTCGCAAAGATGAGGCTTATCATCAATAAGCCAAATGGAATTGTGCTTGTCACCGGCCCGACAGGTTCAGGGAAAACAACCACGCTCTATGCGGCTCTTCGAGAATTGAATCAGGTCGATACAAAAATCTTGACTGCTGAAGATCCCGTCGAATACGACATCGACGGCATGATTCAGTGCCAAGTCAACTTGGAGCAGGAGCTGACCTTTGCCCGTTTGCTACGGTCCTTCCTCCGTCAAGATCCGGACATCATCTTGGTCGGTGAAATTCGCGATTTGGAAACTGCGCAGATTTCCATTCAAGCAAGTCTCACTGGCCATTTGGTCTTTGCAACTCTGCATACAAATGATGCGCCAAGTTCTATTCTTCGTCTTCTCGATTTGGGCGTCGAATCTTTCCTCCTCACTGCGACAATCGAAGCGATCGTCGCACAGCGACTCGTGCGCCGCATTTGCACCAAGTGCAAGGAAGAGTTCGTTCCGTCCGAAGAGCATTTGATGGAATTGAGCCTTCGGACAGCTGATATTCAGGGTCGAACGCTCTACAGAGGTCGTGGGTGTGAGAATTGCACAAAGTCTGGATACAAGGGGCGAATGGCGATTTTTGAAATCATGTTGATGGACGATGAATTGAGAGATCTTGTCATGCAACAAGCGTCTACGGCAGTGTTGCAGTCGGAATCTCGCAAACGAGGCATGAGAACGCTTCGTGAGTCTGGATTGTTGGCGTTGTTCGAAGGCCAAACAACAATTGACGAGATCGTGCGAGAGACGATTTCCTCCGGAGATTAAAACTATGCCAATTTTTTCTTACGAAGCTGCAAATACTGCCGGAAAAACACAGAAGGGAACAGTTGAAGCCGCTTCGAGCGAAGAAGCTGTTCGCAAGATTCGAACTCAAGGGTTGTTTCCAACTTCTGTCCGCGAGCAGAAAGAAGCTGCCAAGAAAGCCGCAGAGGAAAGCAAAAAGAAAAAGAAGAAAAGCAAAGGCATGTCGATTTCATTTGGTGGTGTGAGTACGAA
Source organism: uncultured bacterium (assembly GCA_903961015.1). GTDB lineage: Bacteria > Planctomycetota > Phycisphaerae > Phycisphaerales > SM1A02 > F1-60-MAGs104. The sequence goes on along the minus strand of CAJCCX010000005.1, from coordinate 14,664 downwards.
GGCGTTGACTATGTTCACTCGCCAAATGTCGACGCTGCAGGATGCAGGGTTGCCACTCCTAAGGTCTTTGCAAATTTTAGAGGATCAGCAGAAAGCGGGCAAATTAAAGAATGTACTTGGCGAAGTCTGCGAATCCATTGCTGGCGGATCATCCTTGTCTGAAGCGTTTGCGCATCATCCTCGAGTTTTCACTCGCCTCTATGTGAAAATGGTTGCAGCCGGCGAAGTGGGTGGAGTTCTTGATGTTGTGATGCAACGATTATCGGAGTTCATGGAAAAAGCGCAGAGGCTGAAGCGCAGAATCATCGGCGCCATGATCTATCCAGGCGTGGTCATCACAATCGCTGTGGCGATTGTCACTGGAATTATGTACTTCGTAATTCCAAAGTTTCAGGCTATTTTCGCTGACTTCGATGTCGAGCTTCCGGCTCTGACATTATGGCTGATCAGCACAAGTAGATGGGTTGCAGGCCAACAGCCAGGGCAGCGTGTTCCCGGTGCAGTTTGGGTTTTAGCATCACCATTTTTGATCTTTTTCTTTTTCAAGTTAGTTCGAATGACGAAGTTTGGAAGAGCTGTCACGGATGTGATACGCATGAAGGTTCCGGTGATTGGAAGCCTTATTAAGAAAACGACCGTTGCACGTTTCACGCGAACTCTTGGAACTTTGATCGCCGCAGGTGTGCCGATTCTTGAAGCGATTTTGATCACCCGAGATACCTCCGGCAACTATGTTTTTGAAAAGGCGCTCACGAAGGTGCATGATTCGATTCGCGAAGGTGAAACGTTCGCAAAGCCACTTCGAGAGAGTAAGGTCTGTGATGCGATCGTCGTCAACATGATTGACGTCGGTGAAGAAACTGGCGATCTCGATGCAATGTTGATGAAGATTGCAGACAACTATGAAGAAGAAGTCGATGTTGCAGTTGCGAGTCTTCTTTCTTTGCTCGAACCCTTCATGGTTGTCATTCTGGGCGGAATCGTTGGAACAATCGTCTTGGCGCTCTTTCTTCCGCTTGTCGCGATGATCGAGAGTGTTGCCGGCGGAAAGAAGTAATTCAAGCAATGGTCGCGCGACGAGCATTTACCATCATTGAACTGCTTACCGTCGTGGGCGTTATCGTGGTTTTAGCTGGACTTCTAGTCGTCGCTGTATCGAGTGCGTCCAAGGCTGCGCAGGCAGCAAGCACACGCAGCATGATGGGTGCTGTTTCGCGGGGATTGACACAATTCAAAACTGATCTGGGCTATCTCCCCCCAGTATTGGGCTCCCCAGGGACTGGCGCTTCGCAAACTGGAAGCGTGGGTTATCTCCGGGATTTGATTGTTCCACCGATTCTGACAGGCGGGGCAACGCCTTTGCAAGTAACGCAAATTCAGAATTACTATTCGATGACTTCGATGGTGGAATATTTGATCGGGCCAGGGGGGAAGGATGAAGATGGCTATGGAGCAATTGGAACAGTTTCTCAGTGGACTGATCCGGCGGTAAAGATCGCGGCCTTAAAAGAATCTCCGGCGGCAGGGATCCGAAGTCCACAGAAGGATGGCGTGTGGGGGGCATATTCGAATCCAAATGCAGGGACTCAATCACTCGGAAATTTTTCAAGACGAAATCTGCCACAAGGAATCAACGCAAACACTTCGACTGTTGCAAATGTTTCAGGAAGAATGCTTGGCCCATATCTCGAATTGAAAGATGGATCTCTTCTGGGAGCGATCGTGGGAACGGACTCTGTGACTGGTCAACCAATTGTCGCACGTGCCGGAGACAACAATTGGAATCCAACCGCGCCGAAGGTTCTCTTGGATTACTACGGTCAGCCGATGCGTTATTACCGCAAGGGCTATGCCAATGGTGATCCCAAACGGATCGGAGGCAAACTAGTCGGTGGCGGATTGGGGGCAGGGGTTGGTTGGGATCTCTCTGACATTTTTGTTTTACGTCCCCAAAGATTCGATCCCAACACAGAAATCGATGGGCTTGCAGACGCTTTAGGAGATACTGCATCTTCGAAGTCGCTGCAGATGGCTGACTTCGCACTCTTTTCTTCTGGACCAGATCAGCGAGCTGACTTCACGGTTCGTCGCGATGCAACTCTTTTTAATGAAGACAATGTCGTGGAGGTGGGTAATTGAATAATCGCCGTGCATTCACTGTGCTGGAACTGGTCATCGTGATCGGAGTCATCCTGGTTCTGATGAGTCTTGCGCTGACAGTCACAAGTGTGGTTCTCGCAGCGAATGATCGGCGAAGCGTGCAGAGCACTTTTGTGTTGCTTGACCAAGCGATTACTTCTTGGGAGAGCCAAGCTGGGCGCGAGATGACTGCTGGTCGGCGCGCCAATCCGCCGGGAACCCCAACGGTTCCTGACTTCACGCTTGGAACAAATGGTCCTACAGCAGGATTTGAAATTTATGAAGAAAATTTCACATCGACATACTCAATTTGTATCGTGCTTGAAAGGTTGGCCACAACACCAGATTCTGCAGAGATCATCTCTCGGATTCCAAGTACAGCGATTCGATTTGTGCCGCTGAATGGGACGAATGCCGTTGAACCTTTGCCAACGAATTGGACTGGGACAACACCTCAACAAGATCCCAATCAGATGCCACCATATGCGTCCGTGCGAGAAATTTTTGATCCATGGAATCGCAGAATCGGCGTGATTTTTCCAGGCCGCGCTGCAACAAAGGCAGAGATTGCTGCGGCTGTGACTAATCCGACGTTGATTGATGTCGAGGATGGTTCAGTTCGAACGACGGATGAACACTATTTGGGAATTTGCCGAAATCGAAAGATGTGCTTTGTTTCTGCAGGACCTGACGGGGACTTTGGAACCGCCGCCGACAATATCTATTCATACGAACCACTCCCAAGGCCCGCACAATGAACCGACCAACGCAAACAATTCGTGCCTTCACGCTGATTGAATTGCTTGCAGTGATGGGAATCATTGCGATTCTCGGCGTAGTGATCACCACGAGCGCGCAGCGCATCTCGAAGGATGCGAAAGTCGCGGGTGCGACGAATAAAGTATTGGCCGCACTTGGCGAAGCTCGTGCCATCGCCATTCGAGATCGCGCAACGGTACTTGTTGCATTCACCGTCAGACGGCCTACATATCGGGCGACATTAAACAGTCCAGAAACGATTGACTATTCCAAGCCGCAGCAAACTGAAATTGTGATTGCAAAAGCCACAGGAAGAGTTGGGTTTCCTGGGGTCGCAACAACCGGGGCATGGACTGTTGTCTATCCCGCCGCTTCAATAAATGATTTGTTGTTGGAGGAGTTTCAGCCGGTCGCTGGAATGGCTCCAATGATCCTTCCCGCGGGCATCAAAGTGGCAGGATCCGCAGCGGATATTGGCGACATCAATGAGATCGGCCAAGATGATTATTGGCTTTCCCAGCCGGTCTTACAGATTTTACCTACCGATCCAGTGATACGTGAACGCGGAACCACCGTTGTCGTTCGATTTGCTCAAGATGGATCGATGCAGACAAGAAATCCTTCGCTCACAGCGAACCTGACGAGTTCGGTGACAGATACTTCGAGTGTCGCGCCTTGGATTGACTTCAATCGAAACGGTCTGATGGAAATTGGGACTACAGGAGGGTCGTCAAATGGAAAGTTCTATGCTCTCGATGAGATTGACGATGAATCTCTTGGTGATCATGCAATGTTTCTTGCGGTTTTCGATGACGACCTCTTTCATTCTCAGGCAACACCAGCTGAATTGGCAGCATGGAATGTCTACACAGGCATAGATGCGTGGATGAATGGATTAAATAAAGCCCGATCGAACTTCATCAATCAATTCTCCGACCGAATCCATTTCAATCGATTCACTGGAGTTGCGGAGATTGTGCCAAGATGATTTTCTCGCGCCGAGCTTTTTCGCTAGTCGAGCTTCTGCTCGCCGTGTTCATTCTTGGCATCGGCATCATTGGAATTTCGGCGCTCTTTCCTGCAGGAATTGCACAGCAAAGACAGGCGAACGATGACATCATGGGTCCAATCGTCGCCGACAATGCAATGGCGATTTTGCGAACGAAGTTGAATCCAGAGTGGTTTGGAACGATGGAAGAATTCGGTTCTGCAGATTTGATTTTTCCAAATGTGTCAGCGCCTGTGACTCATGATTCGACAGTTCCTGGAGACTGGGAATGGAAGCGGCCTGGGTTTCTCTTCAAGAAGATGAGTACGGACCCAAATATCGATGAACGCGGCGCAATTGATATTTTTAGCGCTTATTACACAAGTAACCAACTCGGTGGAACGATTGGCACTTCTTTGGATTTATCGAAGATCGCCACGGAAAATATTGGCGGAACTGGTGCATCGGCTCCTCTGTTTGGAATTCCATACAACACAAGGCTTGGAATACCACCCGTCTTGATTTTTCAGAGTGAGCGCGCATATCCCAACAATTATTCTGGCGCCGGCAAAAAAAAGAGGCCTGCTTATTACTGGGATTGCATGTTTCGCCGGTTCGCTGGTCGCATTCAAGTGGCGATCTTTGTATATCGCGTTGTCGATGGAGGCGGAGAGCCGCGGGATTATATTGTTTCTCAAGGTTCGGCTGCGCTCGGGACAGCGTTGCCGCCTCTGCCACTACTTTTCGATCTGAGTATTGCGCCTTTCTCTCCTTGGAAATTCGGTGGTTTGGATGGACTCCCACTCACCATTTTGGATAATGCAAAGGTTCTCAATCCAAATCCAGCAACAACCCCAGGAAACATCCCCGTCGAGCAGAGTTGGCAATTTCCTGGTCAGTGGATTCTTGATGAATACAACACTGTTCACCGAGTGCTGACTGGTCGAAGGACATCCAAGGATGGGCCAGTCATTCTCACCAGGCCAGTTCCAGCACATCCACCACTTGCCGAATTGTTCGGTGTTACTTACACAGCAGGAACAACAGTGGGAGCAGTTCGTGCAGATCCCGGAGCTCGCTTCATCTGGTTTATCCCCGTGACTGATCCGAAGGGTTTCACCCTTGTTCCGGTCTATGCCTCGGTGCAGGAACTTTGATAATGAATTTGCGTATTCGTTCTATTTTCAGGAGAACAAACCGAGCATTCACTCTCGTCGAATTGATGGTCTCTGTTGGCTTGCTGTTGGTGGTCATTATCGCAGTCAGCCGCATATTCAGCACCGCTAGCAAAGTTGCTGGTTTAGGCGAAGCAGTGAATGACATTTTGCAAGAGACAGGAGCAATTGAACGACAGATTCGAACCGACATCTCGCGCATTGATTATGACGGAGTCTTGGTCATTCAGTGCGTTGCGATCAAGAACAATGCGAATTTGCTTTCGTCATCATCAGCACCACTTATTGATCCAACGCGCCCAGCGAACGCAACTATTCGCTGCGATCAATTGCTGTTTTTCTCAAAGGGCACACAAACATCTGCACGGTTTGCGGGCAATCAAGACCTTGGTCCATTCAACGGTTTAGCTCGAAGCAATCTTTCGCGCATCTTGTATGGGCATGGTGTTCAGTTGCCAGATTTGATTCCGCCGGGATCGACAGGTTCGCGTCCAGACCCAATTGCCTTTAGTGATGCTCCACTGCTTCCGTGGAGTTTTGACGCTGTAGCAGGTGGAAGTTTGGAATATAAGTATTGGTGGGGGGGCGGCGGCGGAGTCACAAACGGAACCCAACCTGAGGCGCGTGATTGGACTTTGGCACGCCAAGCAATTTTGTTGGCAGACGATGGTGGCGATTTGAAGCGCTTTCATAAGGCAACGGATACCACTCCGACGACATATGGAAATAACTCTGCGGTCAGTCTTTTCGAGCAAGCGAATCTAGAAACTGTGATCGCCGACGCCAATTTGCTTCCAAATTCCAACATCATCAATTCGCGCGTCGATGTTGCCGCAACAAATTTGAATGACATTCGAAAAATTCTCGCACCGGTTGGATCAACTACTTGGAGGCAGAGAATTATCAATGGTTTCTTTGGTCCATTCGCTGGGTATGGTCAACTCGCGGGTTATGTTCGCAGCGAAAAAGTTGCTCCGAGCATGAATCGACAAGATGTGATGCTGACGACACCGACGCTTGCGACGAACTGTTCCAACTTTATGGTTGATTGGACTTGGGGGCCAACTGTTTCAGGCGTTGTCACCTATCCACTCGTTCCAACAAAGTGGTATGGCTTTTCAGATTTTCAAGGGTTGACAGAAGAAGCCCGTGGTGTGCGAACACTGACTGAGGACCTGAACCCTGTCCCAGCAGGATCGTTGATCGTGCCATCCGTCATCGAGGGGGCAAACGGAACACCGATTCCTTATCTCTGTCCTCTCGGCCCAACTGGTCCAATCAAGATCTACACAGCGGTCTTCGGCTTCAACGGTGACAAGCCAGTGTTTCAAACGATGAGCATGCAAGCCAGCGGCACAGCTTCCATCCGCGACGATTACACCCCATGGCCAACAGCCTTACGAATCACCATGCAGCTTCACGATCCTGAAAAGCGAATCGAAGAGGGGAAGACTCTGCAACTAATTGTCGAACTTCCAAAGCGACCATCGTCGTAATGAAGGAGAACTCCATGCGCTATCCAAACCCACCAGTTCACCGTCGAGGAAGCACCATGATCTTGGTGGTATCTATGTTGGTGCTCTTAGTGATTATCGCAACAGTTTTCGTGAGTCGCGCCCAGTCATTACGAGTCCTTTCAAGCGCACAGCAATTGACCGCCGCTCAAACCGATCGAACGGGTCCGATTGCGCACACTGTTTCAGATGAAGTTGCGCAAAGTCTTTTCGTTCAGCCAATCGATCAAACTGATAGAGCGTTGGCTGATCTTCAAGTTCCCATTCCATCTGCATCGACCGCAGTCCCTCGAATCATTCCGAACCAATTCCAGACTCGATTTTCGGTCGATCAAATTGATCGAATGAACAACAGCACATTGGCGCAAGTTCCTGCTGGTGACGGAATCATCGATGGATATAACTTTGCGCCATTTGAAGTTCGTCCTTGGACGAATTGGCCGGATGTGTATAACAATTTTCTCCCAGATTCAGCATCGCCACTCTTTGGAGATATTCGCAGCGCTGAATCAAATCCTGTCGGCAATCCAGGCTTTGGAGATTGTCGTTGGTTGCGAAGCACGGAGCCAGTTCGAGTGGTCTATCAGGGACAGCCTGCATTTTCTCATTGGCCGCATCTTTCGTGGATTCCCACTGCAAACAATGGTTGGCGCTTGGTGACAGATATTTCTGATGTCGCAAAGTTCACTCTGACTGAAGTTGCTCCAAGTCAAAGGAAGGCAGATTTTTTCCCAACAATTCCAAAGCGATGGTCCTTGGAGATTCCTTACGAGCAATGGTTGCCTTCTGTACCACCGGATCCGAGTCTTTGGGTGCCAATTACTTTTGGAACAATCCCACCAACTCCACTTCCCCCATTTCCAAATCTCTCAACACCACAAGGTGATGCGGCTTTTACATTCCAGCAACTTGCATTTGGTGGAGATCCTGGTGCAACGCCTGCTCCAAATGGTGGTTGGTTTTCGAGCGCAAACCCTCAGGCATTGTCAACTCAGGCGACTGCTCTTCCAAATTTCTTGCGTTTGAAATGGTTTGGGCAGAAGGCGGACGAGTTTGTTACAAATAGTCCACGCAACATAATTACGCGCACGCTTTGTGATACAGACGGCGATGGATTTACAGACAGTTTCTGGTTTCTTGCGCCGACATCAATTGATCGATCGATTCGACATGTGGTTGGGGTTTCTGTTGTCGACAACTCTGCTCTGTTGAATGTGAATATCGCAACTCGCTTTGACCAAGCGACAACTGCCGGCAAGACGCCATCGGATTTGGCATTGGTGGGGAGGCTGAATCAAACCGCCGGAGATGAAACTGGCTATTTGAGTTCGCAGTTGAATACTGCTGCGTTGAATGCCTATCCAAGTGTTACTGTCGCATTTAGCCCAAAGCAGTTTGGAGAAAAAGTTGGGACGGCGACGACCATTGCAGACAACCGAGCGAATCAGACCTTTCTTTCAGAACTTGGGGTGGTGACGACCGCTGCGGTGCCCGTTGTCAATCCCGCTTTCCCAAATTTTCTCAAGTCGGATTTGGATCGAACCAACTATTTTAAGGCGATGAGTAGTGGTGGTGAAGTCGAGGGATACTTTGCGACCAATGGAACGCCGATCGTGCGAACCAACAGTCAGGCGCCTGCGATTCTTGATCCATTCACAATGGCAGATGAATTGGAGTTGCGCGCTTTCACAGGACAAAATAATCCGTATGTTCGCAGTCGACTCGAACGAGCTTTAGAAACCGACATTGTCGAATCTACCTCAGGGGTTTCGACCAGTGACTATTCCAAGCAATTCCTCCGCTCAGCAATGACTCGCGAGGAAACGAGCGAGTTCTTCGATCAGCTTGATGCGCAGCAATTGCTCTTTGACAATCGTCGAAAACTGACGACTGTCAGTGGCGCGCGAAATGATTTGATGCCGCCATGGTTGTGGACGATGCCACCGAGTGTGCGTCTACAGTCTGGCGGATCTTGGCCAGTGAATTCGATTCGTGGTTGGAAGCATTTGTACAACTATGGATATGGCAACGAAGTATTCAATGCCCAAAGTGTTCCCACCAACGGTGGCCCTAACAATCTCTTGCAATTTCCTGCCGATGTTGGTGCTGCGGAGGGGGATGGAAACACCGATGGCGTTGTGGATCAAAACGATGTCGAATTAGCACGTAGTCAGTTCTTGGAATGGAATCGAAAAGTTGATCTCAATCGAGAGTTGAGCAGCGATGCAGTGGGGCTTGCGGACAATTTAAAGAACCAGCATGACTTTGCTCGTGACATTATGAAAGTCCTGCAGCGATCGCTGCTTGATGTTGATTCCAAGACAAGCATCTTTGGTCAGGAGGCCGATCAGAACCTTCCGAACTACAACAGGTTTGCATTGATTGAAGGTCGTCGAGCAGTTGCAAGTTGGGCAGCGAATATTGTTGCAGCAAGTGATGGACCAAGGAAATTCCCAGGAATGCTCGCGGCGACTGATCCTCCTCTGCACCCTGATCGAGGTGTGATTCTGCAAGAGGGCGGAAACACACTCAGCTTCATTGGACAAGAAAAACATCCGTTCATTGTGCAAGTGTTTTTTGCTGTGGTCTATCCCAAGACAGGGGTGGTTCCTCCTGGAGTCCCCGGTGCAGGCGGGTCGTATGTGACTTATGACGTGAATGATCCCTCAGATCAAGCTCGGATTGTGCTTGCGGTGCAAATTGCAAATCCATACAACGAGCCCATCGATCTCTGGCCATTTCGGTTGCGCGCATTTGGACAAGAGTTCTCATTCCTTCAAGCGACTGCGTCGGGCTCGACTGATGGAAAGTGGGGATATGGAACATTCCCGATTCTTGGTCCAGCGACCGAAGAAGGGCCAAGATCAGCAGTTGTCTTTGCAATTCCAAAATCGCTAGGAACTGGGACTTCGCAGGATGCAAACTTCCGAGCGCACATGATGAATTTCCTTGATCTGAGTCATCCGTGGCTTCGAGCTGGAAATTCTTCTATCCCAGCCGGTGCGGTCGTGCCCAAGTCGATGCAAGACGAAATTGCTGCGGTTCCTCCAACAGAGTTTTTTCCAGTTGATGGGGTTGGAGCGAGCGACCCATCGTTGAAGGGACATGATCTCTTTGAGGACAGCGCTACGAATTATGCAGACTCGCTCGTGTTCAACGCATCGAAAGTTTCGTCGACTGAATCTGCTGCTCTTGCTGGTGCGAATAAGTGGAGCGTCCTGCCAAGGGATTATTTTAATACGATCAGCGGTTCTCCAGAAGGCAGAGATATCGCACTGATCAGATTGGTCGCTGATCCATTTAACCCAACAGTTAATGCAAGAATCGTTGTTGATCGATTGGAAAATGAATACTTGGCTGGGTACAGTCTTTGGTCTGATTCTTTAAAGCGAATCTTGACGCCAGCACCCACCGATCCCCAAAACGAATATGTCCCGCCCGTATATGTCGCTCCTGACCCAGGGAGTGCCAGCCAACAGTTCGCGCATGTTGATATCGGCGTCGGCGATTTTCTGATGTCTTGGGTGCGTGTCAGTCGCCTGTGGACTTTTGATGTGGATGGCAACAAGGCAATCACCGTGGATGAAAGATCTCCGCGATTTGTCTTCTCATACAACAGCACGCCCGTGGAATCAAAGGTAAATAATGGAGCTCAATTAGTGCCACTTGTGGGAGCACAAACTCCATTCAGCGGAGACGTCTTTACAAAGTCTGACTTGACGACCAAAGCAGATTCGATTGCGTCACGTTCATCGCGAAGTCCGTTTGGAGATACAGCTCGGGGCAAACCAACGAACTTCACACTCAAGACAGTCCTTACGGGAAGTGATCGAACATACAAATCATTCGATGACACTTCAACCGCATCGACTTGGCCTGGAACGCCTGCAGGAACAACTGCGCCTTTGGTCATTTTCGGTGATACGGGTGCTGACATTCCGCTGGCAACATTAGATTTTTATCGTCATCCGATTCGGATGGTTCAGCGAGACGGTCCCTTCGAACAGACTGCAGAGATTTACGACGTTCCTGTATGGGGACCAGTATTGCAACAAAATGGTGGTGCTTGGACGACGCTGGCAACCTATGGAGAGATGATGGTTGGCGAGGAAAAAGAACGCACCTCTGGCGGTTCAAGTTCGACTTCGGCTCATTCATCGAGTGGGACTTCGACAGAGCCTGGATTCCCTTTGTTTGGAGCCGAAACCGACACCAAACGCGACACAATGCGGTTTCATATCGATCGATCAAGAACTGCGATTGCAAGCATCGTTGGATTTGTTCCACCGTTGCCTGCAGGTGCATCGATGCTCGATGGTTTCACGTTGGATGATGCGGGAATGTCCAAAATTGATTTGGATGATGATGCAACATTTTCCAATACCGAACTGCTCACTGCAGAGCAGCGACGACTTCGCCTTGCAGGTGGATTCTCAGGTGCGGCGACGCAGGGGTTGATCAACATCAATACGGCACCGATCGAAGTGATGCGCGCGCTGCCCAACATGCAGCAGTTGAGTTACAACTCCGATTTATTTGTTACGACTACTGTGCCGAATCCGCCAAAGCGCGTTCTGCTTCCGGAAACAATCGTGAATTATCGAGATCGACTTCCAGCCGTCACTGGATTCCCCGATGGTCCAAAGTATGACGATCGTGGATTCGTTCCCGCGGCAGGAACAACGGACTATTTTCCTTTCCATCCTGGTATGCGTGGCGAGCGTGGTTTTGTATCAGTTGGAGAACTTGCGCTGCTTGACCGCGAGTATCGACCATCGAATATTGTCACAACGCCACCGCAGGTTGATCCAGAAGCAGGTGTTTTGCCAGACTGGTCAAAGAACAAGTCGTGGTCGATCAACTTTGCAGGTCGTGATCCTTATCGCAGCAGCGAAGATCCACCGTTAACCACCCCAGTGACAACGGGGCATGCGCCAGCACCAGTTACTCCGCCACCTTCAGATGGAGGCAATGGATGGCGCCAGGGAGTACTTGGCGGTGCATACGCATCCCAACTTTCTACAGAGAGGCTGGCGCAAAATGTCGTTCAATACGACAACGTAAATACTCCCGCATTCGACCCAATTCTTCAACTTGCACCAATCGCAGGTGATCAAGTCGAAAGAAACACGTTGCTCAAAGGAATTGCAAATATGGTGACGACTCGAAGTGATGTCTTCACGGTTTATCTCAAGATTCGATCTGTCGCGCAGAATCCCGTGACTGGCGGTTGGGATGCGACGAATCCAGAAACTTTGATTGATGAGTCTCGTTACATCATGGTGATTGATCGATCGAATGTTGAACGCCCTGGACAAGAGCCCAAGATTCTTATGTTTGAGAAGATCGTGGAGTGACATGAGCGCGCCCTCTGAAATTCCACGTCATGTCGCGATCATCATGGATGGCAATGGTCGCTGGGCAGAGTCGCGAGGTTTCCCAAGAGTTGCTGGACATCGGGCGGGTGCGCTCGCGATTCGTCCAGTTCTTAAACGTGCATCGGAATTGGGGGTGGAGGTGCTGACTCTCTATTCATTCTCAAGCGAAAATTGGAATCGTCCAACGGATGAAGTTGATGCGCTGATGCAACTCTGCTGCGAAAAATTGGCGCAGGAACGTGAGAGCTTGGTCGAGATGGGAGTCCGACTTCGAAGAATCGGAAAGCGGGAAGGGTTGCCAAAGAGCGTCCTGCAAGAACTGGACGAAACAGAAGCAGCAACGGCTGGTGGAAGAAAGATCACCCTTGCGCTTGCACTGAATTATGGTTCGCGTGGAGAAATCACCGAAGCCGTCAGGTCACTTGCGCAGAGGACATTGCAAGGCGAAATCGCTCCTGAGGACATCTCAGAAGAACTGATTTCGCAATCCTTGTACACAGCGGATTTTCCAGATCCAGACCTACTTATCAGGACTGCGGGGCAGATGCGATTGTCCAACTATTTGCTTTGGCAGTTGAGTTATGCGGAAATCCTGTTCACACCTGTCCTTTGGCCAGATTTCTCGCCTTCTGATCTTGAAAAAACCGTCCAAGAATATGGACGCAGACGCAGAACATATGGTGGGATCTCGGCTATTCCATCTATATTGCAGAAACAAGATCCTGCTTCATCCGTATACCTAGAAGGAAAATCTGTTTGAACTTTGCGAAAACAACCGCTGTGTTTTGGTCGACTGTTCGCATTGCGACGGCGTCTATGTCTTTCATGATTGGCTCGATTGCCGACGCTCAATACTGCGCTCCTGCGGTCTTTGTTGGTGATATCAATCAAGACAACTTGGTAGATACTGCCGATGTCACTGCTTGGACTGCTGCATACAACGTTGCCCCAATTGGATCAGGTGGCTACACACCTTGTGCAGATCTGAACCGAAACGGCGTGCTTGATGTGAATGACAAAGCTCAACTGCAACTTGCTGTGAAAATCGCTTCACCTACTGCTGGAGGTCTTGGGCTCAAAGGTCGTCTGCCAGCATTTACCATTTCAGAATTTCGAACAGCGCAGCCACTTCCAACAGATCCCCAACAGCGCTTCGTCGAATTTCGCTGCCCAAGTTCATTTCCATCCAATTACAGCTTTTCCAAGAAGTTTGATAATGGTTTTTACCTTTTGCTTGTTTCAAGAAACAATGGAACAAGCGTTGCACAAGGTGCCATTCGTCAGGTGATCAATCTCAGTGGAGTCGCCTTTTCTGTCGCCGGAGTATCGGCGAATCTCGCGCTTTTAAAGGATTCAAGTTTTTCATTGCCAATTCCCACCGGACTCACAGCAACGAGTATGCCTGCTGGGCAATCCATTACTTTCCCAAATCAGAATGATTTAAATACGACATGGTTCCTGGTTTACCGACGACCAACTGCAGGCACTTATGTATCGACAGTTGCAATTCCAACTATTGGGCAGCGTGTTGATGGAAATTCTGATTGTCAAATTGATGCTCGCTATACGAATTCTGCGGCGCCGACGCCGAATGTTATGCCGCCGTGGGATGTGATTATTGATGCAATTTCTGTTGATCGCTCCCTTGTCACGACTGGAACGGGAGGGCGTGGTTGCATTTATGCGCACGGGGCACTCTTTGAGATTGCTCCGATCGGAGGCGCACCGAATGAGCAAGCGGCATTCCATGTTTACAGAAACTCTGACAATAAAAATCTCAGTGGGATAGAGCAGGCAGTGACAACTGGAATTGACACGCCCGGAGAAGTGAATCCCCCAAGTGTTGCAAGTCAGTTCTGCGGGTCTGAGACAGTGGGTCTCTGTTCGGTTGTGCATGGTCCATACTGCAGCGACCGAGAATGTTGCGAGTATGTATGCGGAGTGTTGCCACTTTGTTGTGAGATCGCTTGGGACGCAGGCTGCGTCTTGCTTGCAAGTCAGGAATGCGGACGATGCGGTGGACTGGGAACAGGATCATGTGTGTCTGTTCACAGTTCGCCATACTGTTCAACATTGGCTTGCTGCGCCGAAGTTTGCCCAGTTTTGCCACTTTGTTGTGCAATTGCATGGGATGAATCTTGCGTTGCAAGGGCGGTTGCACTGTGCCTCGAATGCGGCTCCGATGTCTTGGCAAATAATTGTTTTCAACAAAGCAGTTTCCCTTATTGTTCTGATTCAAATTGTTGCAGTACTGTTTGCCTCGTTGATCCATCATGCTGCACGACGGCATGGGACAATTCTTGTGTCACAGAAGCTGCGTCTTTTTGTCCAGATCTTGCTTGCGGAAGTGCTGCTGCTGGCGATTGTTGCCTATCGCATGGGACCCCATACTGTAAAGACGCAAATTGCTGCCAGAGTGTGTGCTCAATCGATCCGTACTGTTGCTCAACCGTCTGGGATGTTCAGTGTGTGACGGAAGTCCTTCAATTCTGCGAATCGATTTCATGCCCTTGCGGGGGTGGCGGTGCGGGGTCTGCTTGTTTTGTCATTCACCCTCTGCCAGGATGTTCTTCAGCCATTTGCTGCAATTCCGTTTGCAACAGCGATCCATTTTGCTGTGGTGTGACATGGGATGCTTCTTGCGTTGCGGCAGCTGAAACTTTCTGTTCTGGGAATCCGGTTTGTAAAGACGCGACGGGCAGTTGTCTTGT
>CAJCCX010000004.1 GCA_903961015.1 uncultured bacterium | reverse complement strand
TGGTATGCAACGATGCGATAGAAGGAGGAAGAATGGTGCTGCCGACGGATTCGCCCTCAGCAAGTCTGGCCAGAATATTTTTATCACGCCACCCGGCAATCACAACACCGATTCCAGTCTCAGTCGCTGTGGCAAGCGCGTTGTTGATCTTAGGGATCATGCCACCATAGATCACACCTTGTTCGATCAAGGTTGCAACTTCGGGGGCAGTCATTTGCGGGATGAGTGCGCCATCTTGATCGAGAACGCCAGAGACATCGGTCAAGAAAATTAGTCTTGTTGCGCCGACAATTCGCGCAATCGAAGCCGCGGCATCGTCTGCATTCACATTGAGCAAATCTCCTCCCGCATCCACTGCAACGCTGGAGATGATTGGCAGGAATCCAGCATTGAGCAGAGTATGAACAAGCTTTGCGTCACCACCGACAACTTCTCCAACGCGGCCGGGATTGAACGGATAGCGCGTGGTCGTGATTGAGGAGGTGAGAAATCCATCCGCCAAGGAAAGTCCAACTGCCGAAGATCCTCTTGCGAGAAGTTCCGCAACGATGGTCGCATTGACTCTGCCGCTGAGTACCGCAGAAATTTCGATCATCTGATCGGGTGGAGTCAGACGAATGCCATCGCGTTTTTCTGTTGGCATTCCAAGTCGTGCAAGATGGCGATCGACAGAACTTCCGCCGCCATGCACGACGATGACCGATCCAGGTCGAGCTGTGTGCAGTGCGCAGATCGAGTCGATCGTGGCTGAAAGTGCTGCGGAATCATCAAGAAGTGCGCCGCCGAGTTTGACGACAAAGAGTGAGTGTTGAATCATGAGTGGACTCCGATGGCCATCGCATTTGACGCGGTAGGCGATGAAAATCCCTGTGTTTCCGCAAAGCCAAATCGAATGTTCATACATTGAACTGCTTGACCGGCAGCACCTTTGATCAAGTTGTCAATTGCACTTGAGAGTATGAGGTGCTGTCGCGCTGGGTCGACAGCCAGGCCTATATCGCATCGATTGCTTGCTCGCACTGCAGAAACCGCGGGCCAATCACCTGCTTTAAGAATGTTGACGAATGGCTCTGATGCGTATTGATTGCAGAGGGTCTCACGAACTTGTGATTCGCTGATGTTCGGCAGAAGAGTCGCATGAATAGTTGAGAGAATTCCGCGATCAAAAGGCCCAAGGTGTGGAGTGAAGATCACATCCGAAAGCGTTTCTTGAATCATTTCTGGTTGGTGACGATGTGTGAAGACACCATAAGCCTGTTGACTGACTTCACAAAAGAGACTCTTGAGAGTCGGGGATCGTCCAGCGCCGCTCACTCCACTTGTACTGTCAACAATGATCGAAGTATTTTCCAAAAGTCCGGCATCGACGAGTGGTCGAAGCGCAAGTATGACGCTCGTTGGATAGCAACCTGGAACTGCGATCAACTGCGCCTTTGAAATTGCAGTGCGATTGAGTTCGGCGATGCCATAGACCGCCTTCTCGAGCCACTGTGGATGCGCATGTGAAAATCCATAATGCTTTGGATATGCCGATTGATCACGCAGTCGAAATGCTGCAGAAAGATCGAAGACCGTGATGCCTTGTGCGCACAGAACAGGGGCCAGGTCATGGCTTGCTTCGTGAGGCGTCGCCAAGAAGACGACATCGGGTTCGAGTGCGAGAATTTCCGTGACGTCTGAGGCGTGCACCTTCAAATCAGTCCATCCACGAAAGCGGGGAAAAATTTGGTCGAAGCGAAGAACGTTTTCGGCGCGCGTGGCTGATGCAAAGAGGCCAACGAGATCGATTGCTTCATGCTGCAGCAGAATGCCAACGATTTCTGCGCCGGAGTATCCCGCTGCGCCAACAACGACTGCTCGGCAACGATTGAATGGAGATAGCGTGGATGATGGAAGGTGATTCATGGACATCTTTCAGGAATGAGCGGGGGATCGGCGTTGCGATCTGGAGGTTCGTGGATCACCAGTAGAACCTTGCGAGAGAGATTGCAATTGACGTGCGACTGATTTCGCTGCGCTGTTTGTTGTGCATGCGATGAAGATGCAGTCATCGCCTGCGATTGTTCCAATGACGCCTGGTAATTTCGCACGATCGATTTCGACAGCAAGAGCACTGGCTTGGCCAGGCGGAGTGTGCACGACCGCTTGCGTGCCGCCGATTGCAACTTCAAGCAGAAGCCTGCGAACCGTAGCAGTGAGTGATGCAATTCGGTCAACGGGGAGCGTTTCGCTTCCTGATGCAAGCATTGCAGAAAGAACTTGATATCCCGCAGCGGACTTCACAACGCCAATTTCCGTCAGATCGCGGGAGAGTGTTGTTTGGGTTGTATCGATACCGACGCGCGACAATTGTTGCGCGAGATCAAGCTGACTGGAGATTCGTCCCGATTCGATCAACTTGATGATTTGGCGGTGACGTTGAGCTTTAGCGACCATGGCGCATTATTATGCATCCTGATGAATAATAAGTCAAGTCGATTCTTGGAAATTTTTAGGCGGTTGGATGGTGGGGAGTTTGCGCAACTTTTACAGCCACAGAATCGATCCACGGAATCGATTCGCAGAAATGCATAAGTGATCAGCCGTGAAAAGTCCTCTCGGGGCTCAGACAGTCCTCGGCGATCGACACGATCTGATTCACGAAATTTTATTACAAGTTCCGTCGGCCGCCTGCGGAACTCGCCCGAGAGAACTTTCCAACCCCCTGGGCACGCAAACAGATGCGCAACTGATCTGAAAAACGTTCGAGCGAGAATTTGATTCGCCAACGTGGGCAGCGGAATGATTTGAACCCCGGCGAGTTTGCAAGCCGAGCAAGTCTGCGCAGCTGTCTTGGCGCGCGCCGGAGGGCGCGCTGGATTTCAGCGCGCAGCATGTTTGAGCCCGGGGGCAAATCAGTCCGATGCCAAAAATCTGCACGAACCACTTTTGAGTCCATGCATGTTTGAGCCCTTAGGGCAAATCAGTCTGCGCTTGACCGATTTTACGGTTGCGAAGTTGACGCGTTGATATCAGAGACTTCCAAGATGGCCGAAGCAGGTACTTCAACAATAGCTGCTTTTTTTGTTTTCGATTCGCCTGCAGCCTTCTCACTTACAGCCTTCTCACTTGCAACCTTTTCACTTGCAGCCTTTGCAGCTGGATCTTTTGGTGGTTTTGCACTGCCGCCCGACTTCTTCTTCGCAGAGTCGATCTTGGTTCGGTCTGGAACCATAATCATCGACATTCTTTTTCCGTTGAGTCGAGGAGTCAACTCGACGCGACCGATATCGGAGAGCGCCTGCGCAATCTCTTCCATACGCTGATCGCCCTTATTTCTGTACGCCAATTCGCGTCCACGAAAGTTCTGCACAAAAACAACTCGATAGCCTTCCATGAGAAACTCGCGCGCTTGATTGACGCGGATCGCGACATCGTGCGGATCAATTTTCATTGAGCGACCCAATCGAACCTCTTTCATTTCGCCGGCTTTCGATTTCGTTTTGTTCTGCTTTTCTTTCTTTGCCTGTTCGTACTTGAACTTTCCGAAGTCCATAATGCGAACTACCGGCGGCCGCGAGTCCGCTGCGATCTCGACGAGGTCTAGGCCCGCAAGCGATGCGAGGCGCTTGGCTTCTTCGAGCTCCACAATTCCAACCATCTGACCATCTTGGTCGAGCAGTCGAATAGGGGTGACGCGAATGCGATCATTGATTCGAGGACCAGAGTCTCGAGAATCGCGGAAGGGTGGACGGCGGTTGAATTGGGTAATAGTAAATTCCTCAGAGAACAGGTGAAAATGAAAGAAAGTGATGACGGCTCTTGTCAGAAATGACAAGAGAACAATGAACAATCATGTTGTTTTGAAAGCGAGTTCGGTGTGCTGCGCAAGTGCCTGATCGACGATGGGTGAAGCCCGACGTCATACGGAAAAGCTGTTTGAGAAAATCATGAGTCGGATGGTCTCTTTGTTGCGCGGTTCAATCTCGATGGAAACTCGAGACATGAATACTTTACTACGCAATTTGCCCTTTGCCCAATAAAAGTTAAAAAAATAATGGAATTCATGCGGGAAAGGCTGCTTTGAGAGACTCTGCGCCACGCGTTCTGTATTCATCGCTCAAGCCAGAAATGAATCGATCAAACGGTATTTCTCCTAAATTTGCCTCAGTTCCGAAGGCCCGGACGCTGACGACCCGTTGCTGTGCATCGCGGGGGCCAACAACTGCCAGGTATGGGATCTTGGCTTCACTTGCATCGCGAATGCGGGCTTGGACCCGCTCATTTCCTGAATCGATAGTGGCACGCAGGCCAATCTTACGGATCGCAGCAAGAACTTCGAGCGCATATTCCTCGCTCTTTTCGCTGATGGGCAAAACGCGCACTTGCTCAGGCGCAAGCCAAAGAGGAAACGCACCAGCAAAATGTTCGATGAGAACACCGACGAATCGTTCCATCGATCCAAACGGCGCACGGTGGATCATCACGGGTCGGTGTTCTTTGTTATCCGCGCCGATGTACGAAAGATCGAATCGAATCGGCAAGTTGTAATCCACTTGTACCGTTCCAAGTTGCCACGATCGTCCGATGACATCGCGAACAATGAAGTCAATCTTGGGACCATAAAACGCAGCCTCGCCAGCCTCTTCGCTGAATGGGACTCCCAGAGAACGCGCTGCATTTCTGCATGCTTCTTCGGCCTTATCCCAGTTCGCAGAATCGCCAACATATTTATCGCTCTTGGGATCGCGCAGTCCGACGCGCACTCGATAGTCATTCATACCAAGTGTTCCGAAGATCAACTTCACCAGCGAAAGACAACCCTGCAATTCTTCAGCGATCTGATCTTCGCGCACAAAGAGATGCGCGTCGTCTTGCGTGAACCCACGCACGCGAGTCAGTCCACCGATTTCGCCAGATTGCTCCCAACGATAGACCGTTCCAAATTCACTCAGTCTCACCGGCAGATCTCGATACGAATGCGGTTCGCTGGCATAGATGCGGATGTGATGTGGGCAGTTCATCGGCTTCAGCAAATAGCCCTCGATTTCGCCCTTTTCCATGCGATTTGCAAGTTCGCCACATGTGCAACCCTCTTGTGCAAGTTTGCTCATTTGGTCTTGATCAATAATCGGTGGATATTGACTCTCGCGATAAAACGGAAAGTGGCCGCTTGTTTTATACAACTCGAGTTTTCCGATATGCGGCGTGAAGACTTGCTGATATCCCTGTACACGCAATGCCTCACTAATGAATGTCTGCAGTTCTTGCCTGACTGCGGCGCCGCGCGGAGTCCACAGCACCAATCCTTGTCCAACCATTTCATCGATGTGAAAAAGTCGAAGCTGCTTTCCAAGCATTCGATGATCGCGCTTTTTTGCCTCTTCGAGTTGTTTGAGATGTGCTTCGAGTTCTGGTTTCGTCGCAAAGGCTGTTCCATAGACGCGAGTCAATCGATCAAGTGTCTCGTCGCCTTTCCAATAACTTGACGCAAGGCTCGTAATCTTGAATGCACCGATGCGACCAGTGGATGGAATATGCGGCCCTCTGCAAAGATCTTCCCAGTTTGTTCCTGGAATTCCCGTCGCATACCAAGAAAGAGTTGTCGAACCAGCTTCCTTCGCACGTTGCGCATTATCAATCTTGTATTTACTGCCTTCTTGATTCAACTTTGCAAGACCTGCGTCGAGCGAAAGATCCGAACGTGTAAATGTGCGATTTTCAGCGATGATTTTCGCCATCTCGCTTTCGATCGCCGCGAAGTCATCGGTGCTAGGAGCGCGTCCGCTTGGGAACGCCATGTCGTAATAAAAGCCGCTTTCGAGTGATGGGCCATAGACCAGCATCGTTCCAGGAAAGAGTTTCGCAATCGCTTCGGCCATGATGTGCGCGCACGAGTGCCGAAGCATCGAGAGCGCATCTGCGTCGACTTGACCATCACGAGACTTTGGAGTCACTAACGCAAGCGCGCAGTCTCGGTCGAGAGTCGTGGAAAGATCACAGAGCTGTCCGTCGACCTTTGCGCCGAGTGCTGCCTTGGCAAGTCCTGGACCTATATCTGCGGCAACTTGTGCTGCGGTTGTTGGGGCGTCGTATTGTCTGCTGCTGCCGTCTGGCAGTGTGATCTTTGGCATTGGAATGGGCTCGGGGTGCGAATACTACTTGTCGTCGAAGAGCGACGGATGATCAGGCGGCGTGGGCGGTTTTTCAGTCAAGCCAATGATTTCGGCTTGGAATTCAGTCACGCTTTGAAAGTTGTGATAGACGCTTGCAAATCGAACATATGCAACCTGATCGATGTTTCGCAAGGCGATCGCCACACGGCGACCGACTTCGACGCTTGGAACTTCGTGTTCGAAGTCGCGGTGAATTCCTTCATCGACTTCGTCTGCGATTCGTTGCTTGACATCTTCTGGAACGGGGCGCTTTCCACATGCAGCTTGAATTCCGCGAAGAATATTTGCAACATCGAACGGAACTCGCGAGCCATCTTTCTTCACGACCTTGATGCGTGTCAATCGCTCAGCGCGTTCATAGCTTGTGAATCTTTTTTTGCATCCAATGCATTCGCGTCTGCGTCGAATCGCATGACCGCTCTCGATAGGGCGGCTGTCGATGACTCGTGCGTCTGAACTATTACAGTATGGGCAGTTCACAGTTGGTTCGGCTGAATTGGCCGTGGGTGCATCTTCGGCGCAAGGGGGGAGAGCGTCAAGGAGCAATCGGCTTGGAAATTACTTTGGTTTGTGTGGCGGGCAGCACGCGCAGGTCAAGTTTCGCTGGGCCGTCGAGTTCGAAATAGAGAACAGTCATCGTCACATCCTTCTTCTGGGAAATCGAAAATCTGCCTTGATCGATCGTGCTTCCGTGGCGATTCCAGCGGTCGATCAATATCTTTCCATCGAGCAAGACGCGCACGCCGTCATCGGAATCTGTCTGGACGATCCAATCGCCAGGTGGAGCAGAAAAGGTGGTTGTGGCAAGCAGTCCAAAGTTGTCCTTGGGGACTTTTGGGGATTTGGGCATCAGATTGGCCGCATCAGGCCCCTCCATCCCGAAAGGAAAACTCAGTGATTCGACATAGACGCGATATGTGTCCTTCGGCAATTGATCGAAGATCGCAGGATCAGGCATCGCGCCCGAAGTGGCAGGCTCTGGAAGCGAAAAGATATCGATACGCCAATTTGTACTGAGCAATGTTCCGTGTACGCGCTGGACTTGATCGGGAGCTCGACCCCAAAAGATGCTGAGTTCATAGTTGGTCAAGTGCCCGAGAGTTTCCGTCTCGACTGATGCAGTATTTGTCGTTGGATCTATGTTCGTTCGAATATCAGCCGTTCCTTCACTTGCTTGAACAAACAGAATGCTTTGCGAACCCAAAAGTTTCCACCGATTGATATTCGTCGGACTCGGCTCATAGACAGCCATTGGCGCTACAAAATCGTATGGGCCAAATTCACCTATGACGATCGCAGCACGTCCTGCAAGTGGATTGCGTTTCGAGATCGGCATGCCATCCACAATTTCAACCGCGTTCCCAGTTCCGGGAAGAGTTTTCTCCAGAGCATTCAATTCTGTCCAGTCTGCTGTTTGTGCAAGAACTGAAGCGTTTTGCTCCTTTTTCTGTGCTGTGTTTAAGCCAGCACGACTGCTTTCGTCTGCATCAATATCAACACCAACATTGGTCATCGTATTTGATTCGATGATCGTTCCAGGCGAACCTCGAAGAAAGACTCCGATCTTTTCACCTTTGAATGTATTGCGCATGATGACACTTCCGGTGGAATCGACTCCATTCGCCTTTGACCATGGAAGTTTCGCAAGTTGTGCATCTTCGTCCCACCACAATCTGACACCAGCTGAGTTGTTGGAAAAAACATTGTCAGCGATAAGAACATCACGACCGTGTTCAATGTTTATCGCTCCGTTTTCGCCGCCGACTCCTGTGTCTCCTGTCGCGCGAAAGATGTTTCCGCGGATCTGAAGTCGCTGGGAATAACCTCCCCAAATTCCACAGATCGCATCACGATCAAAGCGGTTGCGAAAGATTCGGTTGTCGAACGAGAAAGTTGTTTCCACTCCATGCGCAGCAGCATCAGAAAAATCATTCAGAGCGATCAGATTTCGATTGCAACCTTGGCCAAGATTGTAAGTTGCAGCGCCTACGCCAGTGCTTTCACCGAGAGCTTCGCGCCCAGCGAAACCAAAGAATCCATCGCCACAATGTGTCGCCGAATTCATCATTATTGTGTTGTCTGAAGATTGCTCAAAGCACAGAATTCCTGCAGAATCTTGGCCGCGGTTATAGATATTGTGGCTGTATCCACGGATGCAGAAATCAAGCGAGTTTCGACAAATTGTGTTCGAGCAACTTCTCCATAATGCGATTCCCCATCCCGAAAGAAATGACGCGTCGCAGTTGTACACCTGTGCGTTTGAGACGCGCGAAAGCACAATACCATTCTGGCCTTGGCGGACACCGATTTCGCGAATCACGATTCCTTGCGAATCGCTTACCGCAATTGCAGCTCCGTACTGTGTCAGCCATTCCCCAGCGTCGTTCTTCTGCGGTGCGAGCCAGTCCTTGGCATCCTCGCGTTCAATATTCGACGCAAGTCTTTGTGCGAAGTTGCGAATAAATTGCATGCCTTCGAAGAGGGCATGATCGCAATGTGTGGCAGAAATCCCTATGCGAAATCCAGTCACAGTCCCGTTTCGAATGGTAATGCGCTTTCCGTGGGCAACAATTCCAATGCCACGCAGTTCATCTTGGGGAGTCTTGACATCTGCTCCTTGAAGAGTCTGATCGCCGAAGTCGACTGTGATGTCGTCACCTTCAATCTGAATGACACCGTTGTTATCTGCGTCGATCAATGGCCGAGGCGCAAGTATGAGTCTGCACGAACTTGTGATGCGTACGTTGTCATCTGCTACAATAATTTGCGGAACTTCCACAACTGCGGGAGCATTTTGCGGCGGATTCTGAGGCAAATCACGAGTGCAGAAGGCAGTTGAAACCACTGAAATTTGCGTGCAAAAGGCAAGAACAGTCAAATGACGAAGGATCATTTTTCTATCATATCTCTTCGACTTCGGAAACCTTCTTGTTCGTCAGATCGTCAATCTTGGTCGTAGTCTTCTTCGTCACTTCGTCGATGTATTCCTTGGCGCTTGTGACTTGATCTTCTGAAATCTTGGACTTTGGATCATTCTCGAGTGCTTCGAGAGATTTGTTGGCGTCACGGCGTTCATTACGAATTGTCACTCGACAATCTTCCGCCATCTTTCGGACTTGCGCCGCGAGTTGTTTTCGTCGCTCCGCAGAAGGAGGTGGAAGCATGATGCGAATTTGTGATCCTTCTGATTGCGGATTGAGTCCTAATCCGCTTCGTTCGATTGCCTTGATGATTTCAGCTTTCGAGCCAGGATCAAAAGGCTTGATCAGAAGTTGCGTGGGCTCTGGAACGCTGATCCCCGCAATTTCGCGAAGATCAACATTGCTTCCGTAATACTCGACTTTGACATATTCCAAGAGCGCTGTATTGGCTCGGCCAGTTCGTACGCCGCGATATTCGCGCTGTAAATACTCAATGCTCTTGGTCATCTTCTCTTCTGTTTCCAGAAGTACGGTGTCAATATCCATGTTTTATCCTTCTATATTTGAAGAGCGAATTATGCGTTTACCAAAGTTCCAATGCGTTCGCCGTTGATCACTCGACGAATATTTCCCTTCGTCTTGTAATCGAACACGACGACTGGAAGGGAATGCTCCATACACATTGTCATTGCCGTCAAATCCATCACGCCGAGTTTCTGATCGAGAGCGCGAGAAAATTTGAGCGTTTCATATCGTGTTGCCTTTGGATCCTTGCTGGGATCTGCGGAATAAATCCCATCAACTTTGGTTGCTTTCAGCAAGATCTCAGCGCCGAGTTCAATCGCGCGAAGCGATGCACATGTATCTGTTGTGAAAAATGGATTTCCTGTTCCCGCCACCAAGATGATCACACGACCCTTTTCGAAATGGCGCAATGCCCTCGCACGAATGAAGGATTCGGCAACACTTGGAACGTGGATCGCACTCATGACGCGACTTTCGACACCAACGGACTTGAGAGCTTCTTTTAATGCAAGTCCGTTGATGACGGTGCCGAGCATTCCCATGTAATCCGCCGTGGACTGATCAAACTTTCCAACAGCTGCAAGCCGTGCGCCGCGAATGATGTTCCCACCACCCACGACGATTGCGAGTTCAAGACCTTCGCTCATTGCACTTGCAATTTCGCCTGCAATACTTGCAAGTTCTTCGGGGTGAATTCCAAATGCACCCTCTGTCGCAAAACTCTCTCCGCTGAGTTTCAAAAGAACTCGGCGATATCTGGGGCGATCGGATGCAGGACTCGTAGTCATGGTTGTGCAGACTACTATCTCTTGCGAATGATGGCGTTCGAAAACCCACAATCGATGCAGCAGGATTCACGCTCCAAAACAAGGAAGGGAGCCTTTTCATGGATTTGGATCGGGCTTGCGATCTCCTTGCCCATGCACGCAATCTTGTTGGCGATCTTGTCGAGTATCAGCGTTGGTATTGGGACATCCACTGGGAAAGGAATTTCAACGATTGAGGTTTCACTGATTGATGCCGAACCACTTCAGCCTTCGCCAGATTCCTCTTCATCTGGGACGGTTGCGACACCGGAAGTTCGCCCTGCGGAAGATGCGGCGAATTCTGCGGATTCAAACATGTTTGGATTGCCAGCTCCTACGGGAAATGATCAGGGTGATGAGGCGGTCCTCTCATCTGGAGCAGAGGGCCTGTTCGCCTCTGGTGGCGGTGGTGGTGATGGAGGAATCGGTGATGGAACAGGTGCGACCACAACTTTCTTCGGTGTCAGCGGTCGCGGAAAGAAGATTGGATATGTCGTTGATAAATCTGGTTCGATGGGAATTGCTGGTCGAATGGACCAGGCGAAAAATGAGATCATCAGGAGCATCAGCGAACTTCCCGACTATACGTCGGTATGCATCGCACTCTTTGATGAGGACTTTCAGACATTCGATCTTGATGGTGGTTTCGTTAAATGCCGAGATGGTGCCATTTCAAAAATTAAAAGGTGGATTCGAGATGTCGCACAAAGCGGAGGGACAAATCCCGTGTCTGCGTTTCAGTTTTTATTCAGCAGACGGGAACGCCCAGATGTCGTGTTTTTTATGAGTGACGGAGAAATTCCGCCTGATGCTGCCGATGAGATTTTGCGACTGAATCGACGTGGACCGAACACGGTCATTCACTGTATCGCATTTGGACAAGCCGCAGCAACTGCACCACTTCGTAGAATTGCTAGTGAAACTGGGGGGACCTTTTCGATTTCAGTTCCGAAAGGGCCACGATGAATCTGATGGGGAATCAGTCAATGATCACCGCGCTGCCTTGTGAATATTTTCTAAAATGTTTTGTTGCAATAACTGCTGCATTGTGCGCAATGTCTCTTTCCGCGAAGGCCGAGCAAACGCTTTGTACTGTGGACCTTCGGGATGGTGGCGGTCGTGCAGAAGGTGTGATTTTGAAAGAGTCTGGAGATGGAATCGAGATTCAGGTCGGGTCAACGAAATCTGTCACGAATGATGCGACCACTCCCCAGTTCATTCGGTGGGATCAAATTCGATCGATCAGCGAAGATTCTGCTGAACCAATACGGTCACGTCGACTTGAAATCGGAGAATCACTTTGGCGAGGACGAACGCGT
Organism: uncultured bacterium; assembly: GCA_903961015.1. Classification (GTDB taxonomy): domain Bacteria; phylum Planctomycetota; class Phycisphaerae; order Phycisphaerales; family SM1A02; genus F1-60-MAGs104. Next base: position 1,442 of record CAJCCX010000004.1, on the reverse strand, counting down.
CTGACGCGCGGCGACTTGAGAGGCGCGCGAGATTGTTTTCTTGTTGCTGCAAAGGGGATAGAACCATCTGCGTCACTCTTAAGAATGATGGCCTCTGAAGGAATTGCGCAGACAGCGTCTGTCGCCAGAGATGAATGGGCGCAATCACTCGAAGCCGCGCTCAAACTTTCAGTGCTCCGAGGGAGAATTGGAGTACCCAAGTTATGGATCGACGCGATTGATCCGATCGATCATGATGGCGGACTCATTCTGTCTGTTGCACCTGTATGGATTGATGGTGATTCAGCGAAAAGTGCGCAAGGTTTCTTGGTTGCTGCAGCAGATCGAGCTCGAAGTGAAAACGATCTTTCGTTGGCGCAAATTGATTCTGATGCCGCGCGAATTGCTGCCGCCGATGCGGGATTACCTCAACCTCCAGCGGAAAAATCACGTGAGGCTCAGGGTTCGTCTCCAGATTCACTGCCATCTGGAAATTGGCCGCCCGCCAGCAATTCCGCTAAGTCTGCTGCAAAGAATGGCGCAAAGCTTCTGTCGCTTTGGGCAGATGCTGTTTCATCTGACCCCGCAGCACGAAAAAAGAGCCGGACTTCACTTGCTCAAATGATTCGAAGTGAAGAGGGGATGCTTCGAGTTTGGGCGATGTATGCCGAAGGTCGGAGTCTTGTGATGGAGAGCGATCCAGATGAGGTGCGAAAGGGAGTTGGGAAGATGTTGATGATTCCAGCCGCATATGGAATCGAAATGCCGCGCCTCGCGGAAGCAGCTGTGGCTCAATCAGCAATTGCTCTTGCTCGTATTCAAGATGGTGAATCTGCAGCAATTCTGCGTCGGATTCAAAGTGAATACCAAGCTCAGTTCAGTGAAGGTTCCGAGAAAGACAATGGCAAACAAAATGAAACGCAAATCGACAAACAAAAAGGAGATTGATCAGTGAGTTTTTTCAAATATATCGAAGGTGGCGGAATCATCGGATACATCATTCTGGCACTCAGCATCGTTGGGGCGGCATTCACTATTTCAGCAATTTTACGAACGCGCCGAATTCAACTTGTTCCAGAAGAACAAGTGAAGGAACTGAGATTGCAGGCAGATGCAAGCGATTTCCAGCAGGCTTTGGAAGATTGTCGCAGTGAAGAGGGTGATACTTTTCTGGGACGCATCGCGGCCGCTGGAATTGATCGATCCTTGCGCGGGCCACTCGGTGGACTCGAGGCGCGCGCTGCGATGGAGGATGCTGGTGAAGACGAAACAGCCCGGCTATTTCGAGCAATCGATCCCATCGCCGTGATTGCAAGCGTTGCTCCGCTCCTTGGTCTGCTGGGAACTGTTCAGGGAATGATCGGTGCGTTTGAAACCGTGGCAGGTACTGCGACACGAAGCAGTGCGTATTACGAAACGCTTGCCTCAAACATCAGCATTGCTCTGATCACCACATTTCAAGG
>CAJCCX010000003.1 GCA_903961015.1 uncultured bacterium | reverse complement strand
CCGAAGTGTTAAACGCCACATGATTATCCTCAAGGATTTGGCCACCCCATCTGGCGCAACCAGTGATCAGGCTTGATGTGAACACAGCAAGAATCGCCAAGTGCATGCGTTGAAAACGTGTGATGCGAATAGCCCATGGGGAAATGCAATGAGTCATAGTGTTGAAATTACTCTTTCTCAAGAAGCACTGTCCGAGCCTGTGTGCGTCGGTTTCCATTTCACTGCACTCCATTCATTGTGCAGATGCCCATAGGAATCAACGGATCACGTTCAAAATAGATGTGATTTCTTTTGACTTTTCATGCGCTACGGTCATACTAAATCTAATTCGTACTACCAATCTGATTCGTTGCCCTACAAGTTTTAGAAAGACCCTACATCCCATGAACCTTCGTTCCACTTTGTGCACTTCCGCCTTCATCGTTCCTGTTGCCGCTGCGGCCCTGCTGACCAGCGGCGCGAGCGCTGCGGTCTTTCAATATTCGCTGAGCTTTGCAAACGGCTTCTTAGTGGAGGGCGAGTTTGCCACCAAGGCCTCGGCGCCGGCGAGCTTCATTGAGAAGAACCCCACACTAACTGGCGAAACCACGGGTTCGTGGGACTTCACAACACTCACTCCTGCCCCGTATGCCAGCACTTATTTGGAATCGCAGACCATGCGCGTGCTGCAGAGCGGTGCGCTAATGGGTGAAGCATCGAATGTGGTTGCTGGCGTGTGCTTGGACAAGTTTCTTTATCTGAACTTCAGTCATGTTGGCGCGCCTGCGATTGCAGCGCTCGACTTCTCTACGGTGTATGAGGGTGCTTCTTCGTACTACTTCGTTTCGAACGGCTCAGATCCCAGCGGAACAACAGTGGCGTTTGGTAGCACGGGATACAACCTGTTTTTGTTTGATGTTGCCACTTCGCAAGGGATGTTCATAGCAACGGCCACATCACTCAACGTGACAGCCGTACCAGCGCCGGGCGCGTTGGCATTGCTTGCAGCGGCGGGCGCGAGCCTTGGCGTTGGTGGTGGTCGGCGCCGTAGGAGTTGATCTCAATGACGATGGCGTCGTCAACGCGACCGAACTCTCGATCATGCTCGCGAATTGGGGTTGAGCGCAGAGAAAAAGTGGATCATTTGTAGGGTCTCGGTCAATAGCGGTGCGAAGGACAATGAAGGACTGCCTCCATAATGCTTTAATACCTAGTTTCGCAGTGGTTATTGCGAAAGCATTTGCCGCAAATTTTCGGTGAACCGGTGGAAAAACTGTTTTACAGTGGATTTGTAGGGTGCGCCCCCGCGACACTCGAAAAGCGAATTCCTATCAATTTCGCGCGCGCGGCGAGCAAGGCGAAGATCTCTCCAAGGCGCACGCAGCATCTGCGGCGAATGGTACGAAGAGTTTCTAACCTCGTCTCTGGCCTGGGTATGCGGAAGGTTTCGCCAAATCCATCAACCTGTCACCTATGGGCCCGGTATGTACCGACTTCACTTCACCCGAGTCGAGTTCGTTGACTCATCGCATCAGCAAGCAGATCTGGAAGGAGGCGTATGGCAATATCCCACATTGCTTCATAATCAAGGTCAATTGGTTGCGTCGAACTGCAATGAAATTTGCAGAATCAATCACATCATCCAAAACACTCGCAAGATTACGCGGCGGCATAGAGTGCGACTCGCGTCTCCTCAAGTTCCAAACGAAAGAGCTTGTTTTTCACTGCGCGCATGCTCACTAAATCAATACGGCATGGGAACATTTCAGTCAGACCGGCATAGAGACCCAGCAATTGATCGGCAGGCAAATGGTCCGGGGAAAATTCGACAAGAAAGTCAACATCACTTCGTGATGGATCCCACTCGCCACGCGCGACAGATCCAAAAATCCAAAGACGCGATACTCCAAGTTGCTTGCAGAGTGAACGAATCGCTGGCAGTCGCTCTTCGATGATTGTTGCAAGTGGTATGTGTGAATTGTAAGGACCCTTCACAATGATGCAACTACAGGACTGCAGTGATTGGACAACAACGATGACTATTGATTGCAACACCGATGCATGATTGGGCGACCAAGACAGCACGGCGACAGAGATGTTGACTGGCATCAGCACGCTTGACTCAATAACACATTTTTTATATGATTCATTTTGTGCGGGGTCCGGCATTTGTTTACAACTAGGGGGATTGTCCATGCTCTTCATCACTCAAAGTCTACTTTTGTCTTTGTTCTGTTCCAGTGCGTGCTTGCCGAGCGAAGGAGTGCACACGCCGCAAGCCGCGCCCGTGGCGGCTGCTGATAGTGGTGCGCCCCCAGCTGAAAGCGCGGCGGTCAATCCGACTCTCGCGCAGTTTGAACGCTGCCTCGAGAGATTTCGTGCTGCGGGATTCACGTCGGCCGACGCAAACCGCTTTGCGCACATCGCGATTGGATTGGCTGATCCACTTGCGGAGACCGCGCTTCCGGGGTGCGGATATTATTTTGTCACAGCGCACTACTGCGACAAAGTGACTCGGCGAACCGAGACGTACTACATCGGCGCACTTTGTATCGAGGAGAAATTGAATCTCTGCGTCGCTCCGATCTGTCCACAAGGACAGTCGGTGTATTACAAGTTGGTGACCTCTTCGACGTGCAAACCCGCGTTGACGTGCGTTTTCTTGGAAGTCTCTGAACCGCGTTTCACGACGTTTCCGGAAATCTGTGATGCGCTGCAGGACTGCAGTTGCTGGCCGACGCTCGCGTGCGCCAAGGCGGTATGCGTCACGAATATTCCTGGATTGGGAACTCCGCGCGAATGCCCGAAGTGCGAGTGAGTTAACCCGCGACACTCGAAAAGCGAATTCCTGTCATGTGATTTCCAAAAAGAACTTGTCCCACCTCCATTCCTGGGGCATATTCCTATGTATGCGCGCATCACTTCGACACCAATAGATCATCGAGCGCATCTTGCGGCATGTTGGCTCCGGGGGCATAGACCAGTGGGTGAATGAGATTTGCAATCACGGCGTTCGCATCGCACCGAGCACGGGGCCGCCAGCAACGGAAACAATCGCGTGCGGCCAACTCGTCATCGAACTATGCCTTGACGATCCGATGCCGGACGATGACTGCGGACTTTGATTGTTGATTCGAGTGCGATCGACCGCGCTGAAGCAGGTGTGAT
>CAJCCX010000002.1 GCA_903961015.1 uncultured bacterium | reverse complement strand
CTGTTCAAGCGTCAGTTGAGAAGCGTTGACTGGTCGATCAAGGCCATATCTGTGGAAGATGACAGTTCGTTCGATATCGGAAAGTCCGGCCCGATCTGATTGAAAGAGATTCTTCACTTCGATGATGTCATCATTTTCACGAGCTCGACGGGTTTCGCCTGAGTGATCTGCTCGTTCAAGTTCGGGATCGAATTCAACTGGAAAGAATTGGCGATGCTTCTGAGTTTTAATTCCAAGACGGCTGTAAGCCTTTAAAATTGCGCGACATCCATATGTAGAAAACTTGAATCCACGGCCAAAGTCAAACTTATCAACGGATCTCAATAGTGCCATATTCCCTTCGCTTATCAAATCTCCAAAGTCCAAGTCCGCGGATCGAACACGCTTTGCCATAGCAAGTACGAGTGCCAGATTTGTTTCGGCAATTTGCTTGCGAATCTTCTCCGCAATGCCGTGCCAATGAAGCATGTCTCTGGCGCTTTGAGTCGTCATGCCTGCGCTCGCTGCTTTGCGCTGCGTGCGAGCAATGCGAAAGCGGGCATAATTCAATTGAGCGAAAATGACCCGTTCTTGCGCGGCGGTCAGTACAAGAGACTTGGGTGGACGAATGGTGGAGTTGCCTGTGGCAGCTGGAGTCCGTTCGTCGAGCAAAGGTTGATACCAAGTGATATCTGGCTTGGCAATGACTGGAGCGTCTGCGAAAATTCTTCGTTCTGCTCCAGCACGACTAAAATCTGGGCTTGAAACAAATTGGACTTTCTCGCGCTGAAAGCCCTCAAGAATCGTTCGTTCTTCAGGCGTAAAGCTTCCTGTTGGCATTCGAGTGGATCCGAAACTGATCGCATTCGTAGAGCGACGAACATTCAGTGCAGGGGTCTCATTGGAATTAGGAGATTTGATCACAGCAGAAGCGCGACTGGCGTTCAACTTTGGCGTTCGCAGCGTGGCAGATACTTTTCTGCGAGAAATCTTGGTAATTGTGGTGGTTTTTGTCATTGCATTTCTTCAGGAGAAGACGTAGAAACAGCGAGCCCATGATCAACACTCCCACCACGAAGTGCGCGAACGATGTCCTATACGCACAAATTGCAAAGGTGTTCTAGGAACTTCAATCTAGATTTTGATTTTCACAAGCAAACATCTTCCATTGTTTGAAAGATGGCAACACTTCGTCTCAATTTGTCACGAGGTGCAAAGCGATAGAATTTGAGGGAGAAAGCCCTATAACTTTATGTTAAATGGCGGTTTACGACTTTCAATAAGCATTCGACTTCCGCTGACAATTGCCCCTTTGAGCGACTTATTCCGCCTTGCCAGCGCTTGTGTCATAAACCCAAGAATCTCCCGCACGTGCATAATCCAAGACCTCGCCGGACTTGAAAAAGAGCGCAAGTTCGCGCGTTGCGGCCTCGGGGCTATCCGATCCATGCACGAGGTTGAATGAATTTGAGATTCCAAAGTCTCCACGAATTGTTCCCGCTGCTGCTTTCGATCCGAAAGTTGCCCCCATCAAGTTTCGGCAGACCGTGATTGCGCCAACACCGCGCAGTGCCATCACCACGACAGGCTCGCTGGTCATGAAGCGTACAAGTCCTGCATAGAAGCCTTTTCCCGCATGATCCTTGTAATGCTCTGCAGCAAGTTCTGGGGAAATCTTCATCATTTTCATTCCCACAACTTGTAGACCCTTCTGTTCAAAGCGGGTCACGATTGATCCCACAAGGCATCGTTGAACTGCGTCGGGCTTGAGAATGATGAATGTGGTTTCCATATTGTGATTTGCTTTCTTTCTTGTTTAGCGAATGAACGGGGGGCGAATAGTAGCGATCAATCGTGGAGTTAGGCGGAAGAAATGGCGAATGATCCGAACGAATTCCCAAGATCGGGTAATATCCGATTCGGCATGGACGCCTCCCAACAAACCGATTCCAAGAATTCATCCCCGCGGCGCAGAGGTGCAACTGCAGAGGAGATGTCCGAAAAGCAGCGAGAAATCTCTGTCAGCGAGTTTTTTGCCAAGAATCGCCATTTATTAGGATTCGATAATCCCCGCAAGGCGCTGATGACAGCGGTCAAGGAAGCTGTGGATAATGCCCTCGATGCGTGCGAAGAAGCGTGCATCCTGCCCCATATTTACATCGAACTGCTGCAGCGATCGGAGACGCGCTTCAAAGTCACGATTCGCGACAACGGTCCTGGCATCGTCCGTAAGCAAATCGAAAATATTTTCGGGCGATTGCTTTATGGCTCAAAGTTTCATCGATTAAAGATGAGCCGTGGCCAACAGGGGATCGGAATTTCTGCTGCTGGAATGTACGGATTGATGACGACGGGCCAACCCGTTCTCATCATTTCGAAGACGCACAAGAAAAAACCTGCTGTTGAAGTTCTTCTGAAGATGGATACTTCCAAGAATCGCGCCGATGTGGTCAGCGAAATCGAGCATCCAGAAGATGATGGACTTTTTCCTGACGGTCACGGAACGCAAGTTTCGATCGAGCTCGAAGGGCGGTATCAACAGGGTCGACAATCTGTCGACGAATATCTTGATCAAACTGCAATCGCCAATCCGCATGCGCACTTCACGTATGTCAATCCAAGCAACGAAACGATCGAGTTCAAGCGTGGTACGAACGAGCTTCCTCCTGAAGCAACCGAAATCTTGCCGCATCCAAAGGGAATCGAACTCGGCACATTGATTCAGATGATCGAACGAACCGAGCGAACGCAAATAGGTGGATTTCTGCAAGAGGAGTTTTCGCGCGTTTCCCCCTCTGTTTCTAAGGATATTTGTGATCGTGCAGGAATCACCGGTCGCACTTGGGTGAAGCAAATCGGTCACAAAGAAGCAGAGGCGATTTACAAAGCAATTCAAGATGCGCGCATTATGGCGCCGCCGACGGACTGCCTCGTGCCAATCGGCACGAAGGCTTTGCTCTCTGGTCTTCTGAAGGAAGTCAAAGCAGAATTTTTCACCGCATGCACTCGTCCTGCTGATGTCTATCGTGGCAATCCGTTCCTCATCGAGGTTGGTCTTGCATTTGGCGGCGAACTTCCCAAGGACGAATTGATTCGCGTCATTCGCTTCGCCAATCGCGTGCCACTGCTCTATCAGCAAGCGGCATGCGCATCATTCAAGGCAGTTCTCGAAACAAGTTGGAAAAATTATGGCGTCTCGCAATCGCGCGGCTCGCTCCCAGATGGTCCTGTCGTGGTGATGGTGCATATGGCAAGCGTCTGGGTTCCTTTCACCAGCGAATCAAAAGAGGCGATTGCGGATTACGACGAGATTCGCAAGGAAATGAAATTGGCGCTTCAAGAAGTTGGGCGCAAGTTGGGCATGTATTTGCGTCGTCGACAGCGCATGCGCAATGAAGGAGAGCGGCGCAGCATTTTTGAGCGTTATATCGGCGAAATTGCGCAAGCAACCGAAGCGATTACCGGAACACCCGCAAAGCAAATCTATGATTCGCTGCTGCGTGTTGCAAAGCGCAAAACTGAAGAAGCGGATGCGGTGTTGAACGATGAAGGCAAGCGTGTGCGCGATTCGGATCCATTTGGCAAGGATGATTCTGTTGTCATTCTTCCAGCGCGCGTTGCGGTCACTCAGTCTGGCTCGGAAGATGAGACGGACAAAGATTCCGGCAAAGATTCGGACAAAGACGGCGGATTGAAGCAGAGCTCCTCCGGTGGATCAAAGACGTTGTTTGGTGATGAAGAAGCGCCGAGCAAGAAGCCCGGCAAGAAGTCGTCTCGCAAGAAGGCATGAGAAGAGAAGGACTCGATCAATGGCGAAAAAATCTAAATCAGCAGACCCATCAACGCCAGCCTCAACGCCGGTGAAGGTGAATCGATCGGTGAGCAATCAAGCAACGCGAGAAAAAACTTTAGGGAAGATTCTCGACCTAGGAAAATCGGTTGCAAAGTCCGCACTTGCTGAGACTGATCCATTTGTTGATGTTCCAAGTCGCACGATGTCCAACACGACATATAACGAGGTGCGAAAATTGCTTCAGATGGGCGATGCAACTCTGCGCCGAAATCTTTTCAATACGGGGCAGGCTCGAAAATTTATGCAGATGGTGCTGCTTTCCAAGGGATGTAAAGATCTTCTGCAAGCACAAAAAACGCTGAGTTTGCGAGGTATGTATTACATGAGCCTGCATACGATTGCGGGAACAAAAGAAAAAACGTTTGACGATCAGGAAGAATCCGACGGCATCTTGGAAGACATCGAAGTCGCGATCGCCACGCTTCGTGAAAACTTGCATCTCTTTGCAAAGAAGCGCGGAACGATGGTCGGCAATATCACGGTGATTGATAATGGAGATTCGATTGATTGTCGCCGGATGGGAACAGGTGGTTATGCGATTCCATCAATCTGCGAACCATCGGTAGTGCAGTTTGGAAAATGCGAGGCAAAATTCGTTTTACATGTTGAAAAAGACACTGTTTGGAGTCGCTTCAACGAAGATCGATTTTGGGAAAAGCACAATTGCATTCTGACCGAAGGCAGCGGCCAACCGCCGCGTGGTGTTCGACGATTGCTCTATCGTTTGAACAAGGAACTTGGACTGCCAGTCTATTGCTTGCTCGATTGCGATCCGTGGGGTCATTACATTTATTCTGTCATCAAACAGGGGTCTATCAATCTTGCTTTTGAAAGCGAGCGTATGGCGATTCCCGATGCGAAATATCTTGGGATTCGATCTGGCGATTTTGAGCGGTGCGAACTTTCCGATGATGTGAAGATTTCGCTGAATGATCGAGATATCGAGCGTGCCAAGCAGATCGCGGAGTATCCGTGGTTTATCAAAAAGAAGCACTGGCAGAAGGAAATTCAGCTGATGATCCGCAATGGATTCAAGATGGAAGTGGAATCTCTGATTACAAAAGACATTTCATATGTCACTGAGACCTATGTTCCAGAGCGTCTCAAGGCGAAGGATTGGATTGACTGATTTTCGTAGGCGCTGAATATGTCTGGGCCGTCGCACTCAGGCAATCGAGGCGAGCGAAATTCGAAAATCACTTCCTCGTCCAACTTCGCTGAAGACGCGAATTGCACCGCCGTGTTCCTCAATAATGCGGCGAGCAACTGCCAAGCCAAGACCGCTTCCGCCTTTTTTCGATGTGATGTATGGCCTGAAAATTTCCTCTTGAAGCGCATCAGGAATTCCAGGTCCCGTGTCAATCACATGAATTCCAACTTCTGGATTCTGATTTGCCACGATAGGCAACTGTTCGACACGCAGAATCAGTTCACGTCGAGCTGGAGGCGAAAGTGTTTCCATAGCCTGCATCGAATTGAGCATGAGATTCAGTATTGCTTGCTTGAGCAATCCCGCATCTACATTGGCCATGACCGGTGTTGAAGGCAGATCAACTCGAAGCAGAACCCCCATCAACTGCGATTGCGGATGAACAAAATCTGTCAACTCTTCCACCAATTCGCGAAGGTCGCAGCGTTGACGATCCAACTGAACTCTGCCCGCAAATCGCAAGAAATCCTCAAGAATATCCTTCAGTCGCCCAGTCTCACGCGCAAGCGTGTCAACCTTGCGAATGAGCGGTTTCGATTCTTCTTCCGCAAGTGAGGAATCAATGACCGCTTCGCGCAAGAGTTGCGCGTTAAGCACCACGCTTGAGAGTGGATTCTTAATTTCATGAGCAAGTCCACTGGTCATCGCGCCGATTTCGGCAAGTCGCTCAGCAGCGATTGCGCGTCGTTCTGCGACAAGTGCTTGCTCATTTCTACGGCGTAGGGCAATCACAAACACGAAAGTGCAAATCGCAATTCCTAGTAGCAATCCGATAAAAAAAGATGGGTTAAAAAACACGAGGGGGACAATTGCCCCAGGTCAGGCAGTTGGAGTGGCGGAACGCGCGGTTGCTTTTGCTGCCGTTGCAGCCCAACCCTTCGAACCTGATTGTGCGCTGTACGTCACCTTCTCGCCATCCCGCAAAGTTCGAAACCCTTGGTCTTGCTCGATCACGCTGAAGTGCACGAAAATATCTTGACCTTGTGGACCAATGATGAAACCAAATCCTTTGCGGGCATCAAACCATTTGATGATTCCGTCTACGTTCACAATGGTCTGCAAGTTGTCGGACATATATGCCTCCGTCTAGTCGTTGAAACAAAACCAAACGAGAAATTAACAAACGTACCAAAACACCCAAATACTTGAGTGCAACTAATTAGGTCAATTGTGCATTCTAAATCGGCATTGTGCAAGAGAACCTGCCAAAAGATTTCACTTTTTATTAAAAAAGGGGGCTTAGACCAGTTGGTCGAAGCCCCCTTTGGCCGATCTCCTTAAAAATATCAAGGAGTCGTATTTTTGGTTTACAAGTTGCTATTCAATAGTCATTTAACGGCGTCCGCGGCCACCGCCGCCACCATTTCCGCCTCGACCACCACCGCCACCGCTGCCATTGCCACCACGATCGTCTCGGCGCCCTTCGCCTTGGTCAGGGGATTCCTGTCCTTCGGCTCCAACGAGAGTTGGATCTGGGGGATCCAACATCGCCTTGCGGCTCAGTTTGATACGACCAGTGTCGTCGACATTGATGACTTTGACCTTGAGGATGTCGCCGAGCTTCAAGACTTCGTTGACATTGCGCACGAATCCGTGAGCGAGTTCGCTGACATGAACCATTCCGTCGGTGCCTGGTGCGAGTTCGACGAATGCTCCAAATTCTTTGATGGAAACGACGCGACCTTCGTAGACCGTTCCAACTTTGATCTCTGCTCCCAGAGCTTCGATTTCAGCGCGTGCTTGCGCTGCCGATTCTGCGTTGGAGCAGGCGATGAAGACAGTTCCATCTTCTTCGATGTCGATCTGCGCGCCGGTGCGTTCCTGGATACTTCGGATCATCTTGCCGCCTGGTCCAATGACCTTTCCGATCTTCTCTGGATCGATCTTGACGATTGTGATGCGTGGAGCAATTGGTGAAATATCAGCGCGTGGCTTGTCGAGGACTTTCTCCATCTCAGTGATGAGATGCAATCGTCCTTCTTTCGCTTGCTCGAAAATCGTGACGATTTCGTCAAGCAATAATCCACGTGCCTTCAAGTCCAATTGGATTCCAGTGATTCCTTCGCGGGTTCCAGAAACTTTGAAGTCCATTTCTCCAAAGAAATCTTCTTCACCGATGATGTCGGTGACATGGGTGACGCGACCTTCTGCGCTGGTGAAACGACCCACGGAAATTCCCGCGCATGTCGCCTTGATAGGCACGCCCGCATCCATAAGTGCGAGGCATCCTCCGCAAACGCTGGCCATACTGGATGAACCATTACTCTCGGTGATTTCGCTTGTCAGACGAACGGTGTAAGGAAAGTCTTCGGCACTTGGCAGGATGGCAAGCAGCGAACGTTCGGCGAGTGCACCGTGTCCGATTTCACGTCGGCCTGGTCCTGTGATGCGTCCAGCTTCGCCGGTGCAGAATGGAGGGAAGTAATAATGCAGATAGAACTTCTTCGCATATTCGGGCATCAGTCCATCAACGATTTGCTCATCCTTGGTCGTGCCGAGTGTGCATGTCACGATGGACTGCGTTTCGCCGCGTTGGAAGAATGCCGAACCGTGGGTTCGAGGCAAAAGCGCCACGCTCATATCGAGCGGACGAATTTGTCGAAGCGGACGACCATCGGCGCGGATGCCTTTTTCTGCAACCAGATAATGCGTGATCTTCTTTTCAAGAATGCGCAGGCATTCCTTTGCTTCACGCATTTTGCGCTCAGCAATTTGGTGGTCGCTGTAACTCAAACCAGGAGCCAACTGGAAGAACGAGTCGATCGTCCATTTCTTGACACGATCAACTTCAGTGTTTCGAGCGTGTTTCCCATTGATTTGTCGAGCTGCGAGCAATGGCTGATATGCCTTCTCTTTCACGATCGCCATCACTTCTGCAGATGGCGCTGTTGAATCACCAGCACGCTTGGCAGGAGCTCCGCACTTTGCGTGCAGTTCATTGATGAGATCGAGGATTGGCTTGACGCCATTTTCAAGTCCGAACTTGATCGCAGCAAGCATGTCGGCTTCGCTGATTTCTGCAGCGCCGACTTCAATCATGTTGATCCCGTCCGAGTGTCCCGACAAGACGAGATCGAGATCGCTGAATTCCATCTGCGCTTGTGTTGGATTGATGATGAAGTGTGGCTGATCATCAATGAAGATGCGTCCGACGCGCACCGTTGCGACTGGTCCATTGAATGGAGCGTCAGAAATGTGCAGCGCAGCGGATGCGGCTGAACAACCAATCACGTCTGCATCATTCTGTCCGTCATGGGAGAGAACGAGAACTTGCAATTGAACTTCATCCACGAAACCCTCTGGAAAGAGCGGCCGAATCGGTCGATCCATCATTCTCATCGTGAGAATTTCCTTCTCGCTCGGTGGTCCTTCTTTCTTGCGGAAACCGCCTGGATACTTACCAGCTGCTGGTGCTTTTTCACGGTAATCGCAGGTCAAAGGGAAGAAATCGATGCCTGCGCGCGGATTTGCGCGGACGGCGGTTGCGAGGACCACTGTTTCTCCATAGGTTGCGAGGACTGCTCCGCTGGCGAGCTTGGCAATCTTGCCAGTTTCAAGTCGGAAGATTCGTCCTCCGATTTCTTTTTCTACGCTGACGTGTGGTTTTGTTGTCATAACTATGCCTTTCTAAACGAGGTGATAAAAGTCGCTTGATTCATGAATTTGAATTGCGACAAAATGAGAACCCCGAGAAGGGCAGAGGCCAAATCGCATCATCCCGTGGAGTGCGAATTGGCGACTGCCTTTGCGGGGTGAAAAGAACTACTTGCGCAGTCCGAGTTTCTTGATGAGCGAGGAGTAATCTGCGCGGCGAGTTTCTGCGAGATATCGCAGAAGACGATTGCGCTTGCTGACCATCAACAGAAGTCCACGGCGACCCGCGTGATCCTTCTTGTGAGCCTTAAAGTGGGCTTGAAGCGAATTGATGCGCTCAGTCAGAATTGCGATTTGAACTTCAGTCGATCCGCAATCGGTTGCGTGTTGGCGATGAGCCGCGATGACTGGTGCTTTTTCTTGTGTCGTGATCATTGTTGTCTTGTCTTCTTTCGCTGGACGTTCGTCACGAACGCCTATGTTTGTTCCTTAGATTTGAGCATCGAAGAGTACCAAAGTCGTTCAAAGTGGTCAACGGTGGGCAATTAGGGAAGTGCCTGAACAGCCGATAACTCTTGTGTGGATTTTTTGGATCTCCAACTCACGAGCCGACCGCCAACGTCCATTCTCGATTGCGACCTATCCTGCGGCAATGAAGAGCGCTGCCGAAGGTTTGCGAGGGACAACTGATGAGTTTGTGGTCCTGAGCGCCAAGATCGAGCAAGGCGGCGGCGCCAGTGGTGTCGAGCGTCAGCATCGTCATGGTCGGCTAACGGCTCGAGAACGAATTGGTTTGCTTCTTGATCCTTCTTCTGCGCAGTTCGAATGCGGACTTCTCGCAGGATGGAATATGTACAAGGAGTATGGCGGTGCGCCAGGCGCGGGAGTCGTGACCACGATTGGTCAGATCGAAGGACGCATCTGCATGGTGATTGCAAACGATGCGACGGTGAAGGCTGGCGCATTTTTCCCGATGACCTGTAAGAAAATTATTCGCGCGCAGGAAATCGCACAGCGTGCGCGACTGCCTTTGATCTATCTCGTCGACAGTGCTGGAGTTTTTCTTCCACTTCAGGAAGATGTCTTTCCAGACACGGATGACTTCGGTCGGATTTTTCGCAATAACGCAGTGATCTCTGCGAATGGAATTCCGCAGTACGCGGCAATCATGGGAAATTGTGTTGCTGGCGGAGGATATTTGCCCGTGCTTTGCGACACGCTGTTGATGACCGAAGGAAGTGGGCTCTATCTTGCGGGACCAGCATTGGTCAAAGCCGCAATAGGTCAAGAAGTGACAAGTGAAGAACTTGGCGGTGCGCAGATGCATGCGGAAATTTCTGGCACGATTGATTTTCGAGAGAAGGATGATCCAGCGTGCATCGTTCGCTTGCGACGATTGATGACAATGAACGCATCTGCGCCACTCGCATTCGATCCGCCCATCGTTGCGGTCGATACCGAACGCGCCGTCGAGGATGTCTATTCGGTTTATCGCAGCGAAGTTGGTGCGCAGTACGACACGCGCGATGTGTTGAAGTGCGTTGTGGATCGCGGTTCGATGGACGAGTATCGCATGGAACATGGACCATCACTCGTCTGCGTCTATGCCAGAATCGGCGGTTTTCCAGTGGGAATAGTAGCGAATCAGCGCAAGATAACCGAGCGAAAAATGCCCGGTGGCAAGGCGGGGCCATCCACTTCGAAGTGCATGCCTGGAGTGATCTATGACGACAGCGCCGACAAAGCGGCGCGTTTCATTATGGATGTCAATCAGCGCAAGATTCCGTTGCTGTTCATTCACGACACCACTGGATTTATGGTCGGTCGCGACAGCGAGCAAACTGGAATCATTCGCGCTGGCGCCAAGATGGTGAATGCGATGAGCAATTCGATTGTTCCCAAGATCGTCTTGATCGCTGGCAATTCCTATGGCGCGGGAAATTATGCAATGTGCGGTCGTGCATTCGATCCATTCTTGACTTTGGCATGGCCTGGTGCGCGTTGCGCTGTGATGGGTGCAGCACAATCTGCAAATACCCTGTTGCAAATTGATCTCGCAGCCCGTGAGCGCAAGGGAGAGCCGGTCGACGATGCGATGCGCGAAAAACTTCTCTCCGCAATTTCAGCTTCATATATGGAACAGCAGGACATTCGTTATGCCGCCAGCCGAGGATGGGTTGATCGAATCATCGAGCCGCATCGCACGCGCGCAGAATTGACGCTTGCTCTTCGTGCGGCGGCGCAAGCACCAATCGTCGGGACATTTCATACGGGCGTACTTCAGACCTGAATTGCCCTTAGAGAATTGAGCCATCCAGTGAAGTCCACTGAAATCATCGTTGCCACTGGAAATCCGCATAAGGTCGAGGAAATCCGTGCAATCCTTGCGGTGCATGGTTTTCGCGTGCTGTCATTGAATGATGTTGGAGCAGAGGGGATTCCAGAACCTGAAGAAGATGGCGACACCTTTGCGCACAACGCAAGAATCAAAGCAACACAATATGCACGCGCGATAAACCGAATAGTTCTTGCGGATGATTCTGGACTCTCTGTCGACGCGCTTGGTGGAGCGCCTGGTATTTTCAGCGCGCGATGGTCTGGGCTTGGAGTCACGCGAGAGGAACGCGACAACGCGAATAACAAAAAACTGCTTGAAGAGTTAGCGTCGACTCCCGCGGATCGACGAACGGCTCGATTCGTATGCGCAATGTGCTTGTCTGCTGCGGATGGATCGGTGATCGCGGAAACTGTTGGAGAATTTCATGGTTCGATCGGCAGAAATGCGCGAGGAGAGAACGGATTTGGATATGACCCCCTCTTCGTGGTTGATGCAAACGGACGAACAAGTGCAGAATTGACCTCTCAACAGAAAAACGATCGCAGCCATCGAGG
>CAJCCX010000001.1 GCA_903961015.1 uncultured bacterium | reverse complement strand
TGAAGGATCCTGCACAATCTGGACGATTGGTGCGATCGATGCACGAATGCAATACAGCTGAACAGCGCGCGCCAATTCTTGGATGGCCACATTGCGAATCTCTGGCGAGCGGGTCGCAAGTTGCGCCGTGAAAATTTTCCAGGGGGACTCGTTACCATTTTCAAGCAGCAATGCTGCTGCGAGTCCGGATATTTCATCCGAAGGATCTGTGACCGCAGTTTCCAGCCCAGAACCTGAAACTTTTTCTCCAACACGGTGCAATTCTGCATTGAGAACAACAACATCAAGAAGGGGCAAGTCTTTTATTTTTAGAATTTCTCGAATCGTCTCTGGTTGGATGAGTCGAAACCCAACTGCATTTCGCAGAACGGTCGATCGATCTTCGGCAGATAGTTGATCGAGTAGCGAAATCTCAATGTCGCGTCGGGCTGAGAGTTCTGCAAGTCCAAGAATCCCATCAACCCTCGAACTCCAACTTGCTGACTTGGTGAGTGATTGAAAGAAGGGCCGCAATGTTTGATCATTGAGTGCACGCAGAGAGACAATCAATGCATGCTGCTCTCCTGTGTTTGAAGAAGCGGTGCAACGCTGCAACGTCAACACTGCTGCATCGAAGTGATCTGTTCGTGTGTATTGTGCGGAGGCCATTGATCCGAAGCAAAGCATTCCGCCCAACAAGATCAAACGCATGAACGGTCGAAGAATTCTGTGAGATGTTGAACGCTGAATGAGCACGACTCAAAGTGTAACGAATGAATGGCTCAAACCGTTCAGGCTCGAACGCGCAGGACCTCGCGCCGAGTCCGTTCACTTAGATCTGCCGCAGTCAATTGGTCGTTCCTTGCCGAAAGCAATTCGGATCGCTCGATCATGTTTCGATAGCGGGCTGCGGCTGCGTGAATTGTCGAGTGGCTTGATCTGCCCAAAGCCGTGGCGATTTCTGGAAAGGATAAAGTCGTCATTTCCCGTGCGAGATGGGCCGCAAGTCCGCGTGCGGTCACCACTCTTCGATGGCGACCTCCTCCAACGAGGTCTTCTCGTTCAATTCCAGTTGTTGTGCAAACGGCATGCAAAATTTCGGCGACACGAACAGGCCGGCCGACATGCGAAGTTGCGACCCGCCCAAGTGCGCGTTCGACCAAGATTTGTCCATTGCCCATTTCAATTCCGCCCAAGGAATGCACTGCTGCGATGGTCATCACGGCACCTTCGATTTCTCGAACGCTCGCTCCTGCGCGATCCACCAATGTTTCGATCGCTGCCGCGGGTAGCGCAAGACCGCGGCGCAGAGCAAACTGCGTGGCCAATGCAACGCGTGTTGCTCGATCCGGGTCATCGACCTTCACAACCATTCCAGACAAAAATCTGCTGACGAGCGCAGCGCTAAACTTTGCGATTTGTCGCGGATGTGCGTCAGAAGCAAGCACCATGCGCGCTCCATGAAATCCAATCGCATCGATTGTGTGGAGGCACTCGGATTGAGTCGCGGTCTTGTTGCCCAAGAAATGGACGTCGTCAATGACCAGAAGATCGAGCCGTCTTGTCTTACGACGAAACTGTTCAATGTTGTTTTCCCGAATCGCAGCGATGAATTCGTTTGTAAATTGTTCGCCCGTTGCATATCGCACTTTCGATTCCGGATGCCGCTCCCGATATCGTCTGCAAATCGATTGCAAGAGATGAGTCTTTCCCACCCCGCATGAACCGTGCAGGAACAAAAGTCGCAGTGGGTCACCTTGGACTTCTGCAACTTGTCGAGCGCTCTCATATGCCAATCGATTTGGCGCGGCGACAAGGAAATCTTCAAATCGCTTCCATCCAGCACCAGAATCCTCTCGCCGCACGGATTGCGATACTTTTCGTGCAGTTATTGTCGGCATCTTTGGATTGGTCTGTCCTTTCAAAGTCGTTGCACATTCGACATTTTCGGCCTCGACGGCGACTGCTTGCGGCTTGGCATTCTGCGTGGCGCTCGATTGAACAAGCATGATCACTTGTGGTTCCTCAATCATCAGATTCCGAGAGATTTCAAGCAATTCCAATCGAAAGTGACGATCGATCCAATCGGCTGCGAATTGTGTTTGAGCTGTCACTCGAATCTCTCCCAAAGAGAGATCGATCTGAGCATTATCTTGAAACCACAACTCGTATTTTCGAGCGCCGAGTCGTTGTCTCAGCGCACTGCAAAGAGCCTGCAGTGTGGTGTCGGTCGAG